>CAZVVF010000280.1:0-5809 GCA_964630575.1 uncultured Burkholderiales bacterium
GCATTCTCATTGAGCGCCCGAGCTTGGTCGTTGAGAAGGGAGCTCGCGTCGCTGGCCATGTAGTAGTTGAGAGCCTGGCGTGCGTCCTCCTTACTCAACGGCCCACCGGTCAGTCTGGCCTCGGCCACGTCCAGGTTGTGATAGTCCGGGTTGTCCATCTGCATATGCTCTATGACTGGACCGGAAAAGCCATCGGCCTGAGCGGCGTGACGCACCTGCTCGCCGTGTGGGCTCTGTGCGGTGACTTTGCTCTGAAAGGGGGGCGGCATAAGGCCCAATTCGGGGGGAGGCGAACCGGGGTCAAAAGAGTCATGAAGAATGAGCGACCCGGCGGGTGGCTTGACTGGTGCGCCCCCGCCAGCCTGCATGAGCTGCTGGTTTCTCGCTGACATCATCGCTTGCGCGGCCTGCAAGCCCTGATTGGTCTGTGAAGTTCCTTGAAGAATATTGCCTAAGCTGCCTATAGCCATAGTGAGTGAGCCCTCGTATCCCGACTCAGATGAATTGATTTACTCTCGAATTCTGTCCTGAATCTTACACTATGTTAACAAACTCATGTTACAAGAACTTGTCAAAAATGTTTCTATTAAGCATTGAACATTCGAGACATGGTGTCCTAAAAGCGATAGCGAATCATGGTCTGCAGCCGACTCGCGGATCGCGATTCGCCATCAAAATTGGTGCGCGAACCGAGGGCGTACTCCGTACCCCAAGAGAGGTGCTTGGAAAAAGTGCGGTAGAAATTCAAACCGACTTTCGTTCCGCGCTTGTAGGTCGTAGGCGGCTGCCCCGAACGAACGCCGACATCGACATAGCTGCCGTACAGAGTGGAGCGAGAACTCTCGTCCCACCAATGCTGATAGGCGAGATAGGTCCCGAACGCTTTCTGAGTTCCCAGCTGCCCTTGAGAGTTGAACCCCACTTCTGAATTCGTGCCGGCGAGATCAGAGATCAGAGAGCCGATCCCATTACCGTAAACCACCGCGAACTGGTGATTGTCCTTTTCACCGGTATAAACCTGACCCGAAAGGGCCAAGCCGAACCCCGTGAAGGCTTGATTGCGCGGTCCAAAATCTTCGGTTCGGAGATTTCTAACGATCCCTGAAACCTGGAAATGCCCCCACTCCTCATTGCCCCTTAGATGCATCCCATAGTCGAGGTTCGAGGTCAGTCGATCGGAAGTCGAGGAGACCCCGGTTGGAGTGATGATGCCCCCTGTATTCTCCACCGAGACAGCCAGATTGTAATCCTCTATGGGAAGAACGAACCTCAGCCCATTCTGCTTAGTTCCAAAGATCGCGTTGGGCCCGGCAGGGTCGACCGTTTCCGGCTCAGCGTCGCTGTCTTTGAAGACCGAATCCGTACGCCCCAAAATCACATTAGGCCAAGCCACAAAGGCGTGTCGCACGTTGGGAGCCCCATCGATACCGCTAAAATCCATCTCAAAAAAGAGTCGAGTCCCTTGAGAAAATCTTGGTGCCGGCGTGTAGAGACTAGCCCCAAACCGTGTTCGACGAGCAGAGATTCGCGAGCTGGGACCCAGCAAGATGTATCCCCCATCCTGAACGCTGTAGTCGTTGGTAAAGGGAATTGTGGATGGCGGAAAACTAAAAAGGTTCTTGATGGGTTTGAGGTCATTGATCAGGTCTACCTGAACGAAACCGTTCGCCTCAACGTAGAGACTCTTCCAGAAAAGGGGGCGATAGTCGTCCAAGTTTGGAGGGACGTGAGGAATATTGTCCACCGTGATGCTCCCCTTGCGTCGGTCGGCCTTCTGTCGCTTCTCCCATCCTACCGGTCCGTCGGGGGCAGCCTCGTCCGAGGTCTCCAACTGGGACTCAGAAGCTGTTGAGCTCTCTGGGTCCAGGGGCTCTTCGGCATCGCTTGGAGACGGTTCCGTTGGGCCGTGTTCCGAGAAGTAAGGGTCGAAGGGGACTCGTTCCTCGGCCGTGGCAATCGCCTCGTCTACCCCGGAATCAGCCATGCCAGCCCTCAAGAGGCCCAAGAGCAACATCACTAAAACCAGGACTTTCGTCATTTGGCCCAATGCGATTCCCAGCCGCTGTTCCCTTCCATCAGACGGAAGTGGGACTCGGCGCTCAGGCTCTGCTGGAGACCAACTCTAGGAGGGCCTACCTATGGCTTCAGGTAGGTGTAGGCCTGGAGCGACTGCTCAAAGCCCTGCAGAAGGCGCTGCGATTCGCCGATACTGAGCTCCCCTTTGGAGAGGGCAACCTCCGTCTTTTTGCGCAGCGTTTCAACCAACTCTTTCGGTTCGTACTGAACATAGGAAAGAACCTCCCCCACGGTGTCCCCTTTCACCACGTGGTCGATGCTGTATCCGCTCTTGGTTAGGGAGATATGGACAGCATTGGTATCGCCAAAGAGGTTGTGCAGATTTCCCATGATCTCTTGATAGGCCCCAGCTAAGAACATACCCAGGAGATAGGGCTTGTACTTTCGAGGTCCGGATTCGGCGATCTCCAAGGGGTGGACCTCGAGCAAGCGCTTCACACTCTTAAGACCGATGAAGCGGTCGAGTTTGCCATCACTGTCACAGGTGAGATCGGCCAAGGTCGCCCTTTCGGTCGGCTTCTCATCCAGACGATGGATCGGCATGACCGGAAAAATTTGGTCCATAGCCCAGGTGTCAGGGGCGGAACGGAAGATCGACAGGTTCACGTAGTAAATGCTAGCCAAGGTCCGCTCCAGAGTGGTCTTCTCTTCCGTCTCCTGACCCTGCTCTTTCATCTCCTTGAGAATGGCCCGGCAGATGGTCCAGAACAGGCACTCGGCACGAGCCCGCTGCTCCAGGGAGAGATAGCCGAAGTTGAAGAGACTGATGGCTTCCTTTTTGAACTGCTGGGCATCGTGGTACATCTCTTGGTAGTTGTGCGATCCCAGACCCTGAAGGGTCTCGTACATATTGTGGAGGACGAGATGGTCATCCTCTGCTGGCTCATCGGCATCGGCCAGGGAGACATCACTGGCCCCGAGCACGTCAAAGATCAGGACCGACTGATGGGAGGCCAAGGCCCTTCCGCTCTCGCTCACGATGGTAGGCATCTTCACCTCTGCCAGAGTGCAGGCATCTTTGACCGCGGCCACCACATCGTTGGCATAGTTTTGCACGCTGTAGTTCTTGGAGGCAAAGAAGTTCGATTTGGAACCGTCGTAGTCAACCGCGAGCCCGCCACCGACGTCTATGAATCCCATCTCGGCACCGACCTTGACCAACTCCACGTAGAGGCGACAGGCCTCACGCAGAGCGTCTTTGATCACAGAGATTGACGAGATCTGGCTACCCACGTGAAAATGAAGAAGTTTGAGACAAGACAGCTGCCCTCGACTCTCGAGCCTGGAGACAACCTGCATGATCTCCGGAACCGTCAGTCCAAACTTGGCTCTATCCCCCACCGATTGACCCCAGTGGCCGGTACTGCGCACGCTCAGCTTTGCGCGCACTCCCACCTGAGGCTGAATGTCCAGCTCTTCGGCAACAGCGAGTACGATATCGAGCTCTTCGGCCTGCTCCAAAACGATGATCGTTCGGTGCCCCAGCTTCTGGCTCAGCAGCGCTTTCTCGATGTACTCACGGTCCTTATAGCCGTTGCAGATCAAGGGAGCGTTGTTGGTTTCCAGCAGAGCCAAGGCGATCAGCAACTCAGGTTTTGAACCCGCTTCGAGCCCGAATCCGTGGCGCGCTCCAAAGTCGACCATACTCTCGACCAAATGCCGCTGCTGGTTGCACTTGACAGGGAAGACTCCCCGGTAATCGCCTTGGTAGCCGTAGCGGGTGATCGCTCGGGCAAAAGCCGAGTTCAGTCGGTCGAGTCGATCCTCCAGAATGTCCGAGAAACGAATGAGAATCGGCAAGCCAAGATTGCGTTGTTCGAGAGCCTCGACCAGGCGATACAGGTCGAGTGAGCCGCCCCTATCCCCCTGTGGGGATACCGTCACGTGCCCGTCGGTGTTGATGGAAAAATAGGGAACACCCCAGTCTTCAACGCGGTAGAGTTGTTCACTCTCCTCTATGGTCCAGCTCGATTCAGGGGGGGCAGTCGTGGTCGTCATGAATGGGGGTTACGCTGGTTTGCAGTGCACTCCTTCGAAGGAAGCACCCAGGAGCCTACGAACCCTTACTTCGTGACCCACGTATTAGCTGTAGCCCACTTCTGCAAGACCGAGAGAATCTTACAGACCTTCAAAGAGCTTGGATGCAAAATCGTCTTACTCTCCCGGGCCGAGCTTCAGGACAAACCCTGGCCACGCCACCTTTGTGATGAAGTCTTCTTTGTCGAGGACTTCAGAAATCGTCGCGATGTGATCAACGCGGTCAGCTACCTCCACCAGGATCGCGATTTCAGGATCGTTGCCCCCCTGGATGAATACGCGGTGGGGACTTGCGCGAAACTACGCGCTCATCTAGCCTGCCCTGGGCTGTGCGAGGGCACCACGCGGAAGGTTCGAGACAAGCTCACCATGAGGTGTGTCGCCCGTGCCCACGACATCCCCGTCCCCGACTTTTGCGGTTTCAGCAACAAACACCAAATCGCCGAACTGCTCCGCACGACCCAGGCTCCCTGGATGGTCAAACCCAGGGCGGCTGGAGGCTCGGTTCGGATACAGAAAGTGTGGACCGACGAAGAGGTCTGGAGGCTCTATCAAACTCTTGGAGACGCCCGATCGCACCACCTGATCGAGGAGTTTGTAGCCAGCGAGGTCTACCACGTCGACACCGTCGTTCACAACGGGAAGGTCCTTCTGGAAGTTCCCGGGCGGTACGCCACCCCACCCTTTGACGTCTGGCACGCCGGTGGAGTCTTTGCCGCCGAGACGGTCCCCCGCCAAAGCGAACTCTGCGAGCGCCTGCTCGAAATGAACCGAAGAGTTATCGCCGCCATGGGCATTCACAGCGGAGTCAATCACGCCGAATATCTCGGTCGCGGTGAAGACATCTACTTTCTGGAGATCGCAGCCCGCGTTCCCGGTTCCAACCTGGATCGACTGACCACCGCCTCAACCGGGGTCGATCTCTTTGCCGAATCCGCCAAGATTCAGTTCGCCAGAGTCAATCCAGAGCCTTACACACTAGCCCCTGTGCGGTACAAGGAGGCGAGTATCGTGCAGTGTCTGGCCCAAGAGGAATGCCCGTCCTTAGGCTCCATAGCAGAACACCCCGAATTGATCTGGAGCTTGGCCAAGGACCACCACATCGGTGCGGCCTTTGCCTCGCCCGACTTTGAGCGCATCCAGACCCTGACCGAGCAAACCGTGGAGCAGTTGAGAGAGAATCACCTGGCGGTCCTGCCGGCCTCAGATTCGCCAGGATAGTTACCCTCCAAGCCCGCTTGAGGTTTGGACCTTTTGCAAGCGCCCAATGGGCTCCGTTCCGAATCGCTCGCAACCCACCGCTGTTAACACGAAGTTCAAAACTCGGTCCCAGCCCCGTCGTACAATGCGAGCATCATGTTAGTCTCAAAGCGAAATCTACCGTCCTGGGCGCACCGCTCCGCTCAGCGCGCTGAGGTCGCTCAGTCTCTGGCTGAGCAAGGTAAACCCCAGGTCGACGACCAGGTTCACACGGCTGTACCCAACGCCGAGCGCGCAACTCAAGAGATCGGGGAAATGCGGCAAGCCTTTGTCACCTATCGAGGCTACGACGAAGACCCTAGGTTCGACACCGCTTTGGGCCAGGTGGGCACGGTTAAGCTTCCAGGCGAGGACGGCGAAGTGAATCTCAGCGGAACGTCCCTGTCCGGCTCCCTGGATATTCGCACTCCCAAGGCCATCGTGAAATACGCTTTCG
>CAZVVF010000281.1:0-5806 GCA_964630575.1 uncultured Burkholderiales bacterium
TGGCGCTTTGGCCCCGAGGTCGAGAAGGTGGCCCGTGAGGCTCTGAAGCTCCGCTATCGTCTGCTCCCTTATATCTACACCGCAGCCGTAGCCCACTGCCTGGGAGACAAGCCGATTCTACGTCCTCTCTTCTTTGACTACCCCGACGACCTGAGATTTCGCTATACCGAAGACCAGGTTTTGTTTGGACCCAACATCATGGCCTGCCCCTTCTTGCAGCGTGGCCAGTCGGAACGCCTCGTTCAGTTTCCAGAGGGGGAATGGTTCGACTTCTATTCAGGCCTGAAGATCGACACCGAGAAGAGCACCGTCGTATCCAGGCGCCCTGGCCAGGTTCCGCTCTTTGTCAAGGGCGGGGCTGTGATCGCGACCCTAGCCCGCGAGGTCCAGAGCACCAACGAAGCTCTGGGCTCGCCCTTTGAACTGCTCCACTACCCGTCGAATCGAGAGGTCCATTCTCGACTCTACTGGGACGACGGTGATGGCTGGGAGTTCCAACAAGGTCAGTACCTCGACCTCCAGTTGAGCAATCACAAGAACGAACTCACGGTCTCCAAAAAGCACATCCACCCGGTGTTTGAGCCCATCGAGATGACCCTGAGCAGGGCCACCCCAGGGGGTTGGTCAAAGCGGGCCTACAAACCCCAATGACAGGTCGACAGCCCAAAGTTAGGAATCAGAACAGATGAAACAACGTCCCCTTCTGCTTGCAATTCTCGCTCTTTTCGGACTCTTTGTAGGAGAACAACTGACCGTTCTGACCCAGACAAAGCCGGTGAAAGCACTCGTTGTTGGCGAGCACGTCTCGACAGCCCGACTCAGTCCTGACCAAAAATACATCGCTGGAATCGGTTCAACGCCGAGAAACATCTGGTTTCTCCAGATCTGGAGCAGCGATGGGGAGGTTGTCTTGCCGCCCCAGAAACTGCCCAATACACCTGGCCGATTTCACAGTTTCGACTGGAGCGCGGACAGTCGCGAAGTCGCTGTCGCCGCAGGCTCAGAGGTATGGTTGTTCCACCCCAAGGCGCACTCCAAGAAAGTCCTCGCGGCAGCCCCGCTCGTGCGCTTCGTTCAGTTTAGGGGCGACTCACTCTTGGCCCGTTCTGATTCCCAAACTCTTATCTGGAGAGGCAAAAATCACAAGAAAGCGTGGCGACTCAGCCAAAAGTACCTCCTCCACGCCGATCTCGACAAAGAGGGCCGACGACTCGCCACGAGTTGTTTTGAAGACGGCGTGCGAGTCTTTGACGTCAAGACCAAGAAACAGTTGCAGCACCTCGAACCAGGCTCCACGGTATGCGGGGTTAAGTTCAGCCGCCAGGGTCAGTGGGTGAGCTTCGGTCCGCGGGTCCGGGGAGACCGAAATCGCGATCGCGTTGTCACCTTCGATCTGGCGAAAAATCGCCTCGTTGGACCGCCCCTTTCCTGCCCAGGGCTCCGAGGCTTCGCCGTCTCCGACGATGGTCAAACCGTCGTCTCCAGTCACCGCGATACGGCCTGTGTCTGGAATCCCCAAAGCGCTGAGGTGATCTCCCAAAAAGCTCTAAAAGGTCGACTCCTCGATGTCCTCAGCCCAGGCGGGAAATGGGTCGCTAGTGTCCCCCAGGCTGCCAAAACACAACTCTGGAAGAGTTCCAACGAGAGTGACACCCAACAGCTCGACTCTGACTCACTACCATCGGATCTGGCCTTTGCTTCAGAAAAATATTTGCTCGTCGTTGACGGGCGAATCACCTTGTGGCGCCTGCCTTAGAGCGCTCCCTCGACCCCTCACCGGCACTCGCTTTAAGACAACAATCTGCCAACCCCTCTTGTGTTTCCTCGGGCAATGAGTTACGCTTGGGCAGCAAAGACGGTATCGAAACCCGTTGACGACTTTTACCGATAAGATTAGATCCTTCGCATTTTGGCTCTCTCCTTCTCGTCTCAAGTAGCCACAATGTTATGTTCCTTTTTGCATACTTAAATTGGAGGATTTTTATGAATCTTTATGTTGGAAACCTTTCTTACGACCTTAGCGAAGATCAACTTGTACGTGCTTTCGAGGAGTTCGGCTCCGTTGAGTCCGTTCGCCTGATCACAGACCGTGAAACCGGTCGCCCTCGTGGCTTCGGCTTCGTTGAGATGACCGATAAAAGCGGTGGCCTCAATGCCATCGACGGTCTCAACGACAAAGAGCTCAGCGGACGCAGACTCGTTGTAAACGAAGCTCGCGCTAGAGCCGCACGCTAAACGCCCCTTACACCTCGCCAAGCGAGGCTGTCTAGGAACGAGAAGGGCCCCTATGGGGCCCTTTTTTGATGTCTGGGCGAGCCACCGCTAGAGCCGAGCGATAAGAGATCGGGGCATCCTCTGTGCGGCGGTTGACCTCCAGCGTTTCGTCGACGCCAAAGGCCTCCCCTAGCCGAGAGATCACAAGAGAACCAGGTTTAGGTCAAAAGGCTCCTGCCGGGGGATAGCTCAGCGAACACAACCCAGGCTGCTAGAGGCAAAAATTATTAAACAATAAAGGGATACGCGTATCCCTCAAGAATTTTCTCTTTATGCAACCAGAACACATAAAAAACAAGCTTATCGAAGAGCTTACCGGGCGCTCTCCTGAACACCGAAGCGGAATGATCGTCGGATTCTTCTTCGCCATGGGAGTTATTGCTGCGATCGGAAGCGGAATCTACCTTTGGATATGCATCGAAACCGCCGACGAACCCAGCAAAGCCGGATTTTTGTCGGCATCGCTCGGGGCCATCGCCTTGGGGTTCGTTATCGGGGGGATCGGCAGTAAGATGGGGATCCTACAAGCCGAGATTGACGACAAAGCCCTGGCCGCCCTAACCCGCGACGAAGAAGACGTGTTTGCCGAATTCGGGATCAAGTCGTGGGACTATGAGCAACGGCGGCAACAGGAGATGGCCGCTACTGGCTTTTTCCTGGCCACGTTCCAGTTCCTATTCGGAACCCTGTGGAGTTGTTTTGAATTCCTGTTCCTACCCAGTAACCTCCCCCAAGAGGGCTTGAGAGCCGCCACCGCTGTGCTGATGTATCTTCAACAGAGCGGGCGGACGAGTCAAACGGCTCTCACCCAGGGCCTAGCACAATCAGGCCTTCCCGATCAAGAAACCCGAAGAGGGCTGGCCTTTCTGAGAACCCGTGGTCTGGTCGTGGGAAATCCAGATGGCTACATTCTCACCGAAAAGGCCAAGAAAATCACCCAACAAACCGCCTAAGAGTTCAGCTCAGTGGTGTCGGATGAAAAGACTCGCCCTGGCCGCTCGTTGACTCGACACACGACAGAAACAGCGACCGCATCTTCTGTGCCCCCATACTGTTCATGAGTTCGATGTTGCGCACGGGGATCTGATCGACGTCGGGGTAGGTCGCTATAGCTTCTTCGAGACTGTCTTCACGGAGGATATGCAGCAGAGGATAGGGAGAGCGATTGGTATAGTTTTCAGCATCCTCTGTTTGCGTGTCGGCGAACTGATAGTCTGGATGAAAGCTGGCGATCTGGAAGATGCCTTCCAACTCCATCTCGGCCAACAGGTCGTCGGTACAGTTGAGAAAATGGTTATAATCTTCAAAACTCTGGAGAACGTGAGGGTGGATCAAGAGCGTCGTTTCAACCGAGGCATCAGCACAGAGTCGCTCCAATTCACCGTGGAGTTCCAGCAACAACTGCTCCTGAGTCGTCGATGAAGATTCGACAAAGCGGACTCTGTCCGTGACCAGTTCTCGCTTGGCAAAGGGACAGAGATTGAGACCGATCACCACCGATTCTACCCACCTGCGTACACTATCGATGACCTTGTTTTCTTGCATCTGACGTCCTAAATATGGCTCTTGTCACAGCGACGAGCCGGAATGCTCGGACTCTATCATATCCCGGCAAGATTTGCAGTCTCCATCACCGCTGGACTTAGGATTTGGACAGAGCGACGCGCCCGATGACCTGTTCTGAGTTGGGGCCCTCACCCTTCATCGCGCGGGTTACTCGGACTCTTTCGGGCTACTCTTTGCAACATCTCGTCTCGAATCCAGAGCTTTTCCTTTGAGTTGGCACGCGGGAGAATCATGGCGGTATAGTATTCCGGGGTGGCACAGACAATCTCGCCTCCCCTTATGTCCAAGTCGTTGTACATTCGAAGGTCCACTTCGTAGAGCGCGTCACCGCCATGGTCATAGTAAGTGACTTCAGGCCCCTTGACTACAAGCGTGTGCGGACTCCCTTGGTAGCCGAACCAGGCGATGGCCAAACCGGTCAGGAGCATCCAAACCAGATACATATACCAGGGAGTCATGGCCCACCAGGAGGCTGCCATGAGACCAGCACCGGGCAAGAGCAGTAGCCATCGCCATGACTGGTCGCCGGGAAACGTGATCTCGAAGCCGGTATCGGTATCCTCCCGCACCGCCTCACCCAAAGGTTGAGGTTGCGACTGGGGTGGCTCTAACTTTTCCAAACTTCGGTTTGAGACGTCCCAATAGGGTCTCCTATTGAGACCGAACTGACCAGCTTGGGCCAGCTTCAGAGCGTGGTCAAAGGCCTCGTGATCGAAACCTACGGGATACTTTAGAGTCGTTTCTGATCCGGTGATCTCGAGGAGATAGCCCTTCCTCATATGCTGGTCTGTGACCACCTCAACCCCAACGGTATGGAACCTGGAGAGAGGATACCTTCGGGTCGGTTGCAAGGGTGGTTGCAAGCGACAAATCAGCAGAGAGCGCTCCGCATCAACCTCCAGAATATCACGGCTCAAGAAGGCGATACCCAAAACGAGCAGAGCTAGAATAACGAGCAGTCCCAACCCTGGTAGAGCGTTGGCTGCTAAAAATTCGACAATGTTGGGGTGGTCAAAACCGCCGCCCCAGTCATGTCTCAAAGCCACAAAGGTCAGGGCCAGAGCCGAGCCTATAGCTCCACAGCCTGCCGCCTGCATGACTGGGGATTTCTCGATGGTGACCTCTACAGATTTCATCGGCGAAGAACTCCTCAAGGCGTGTTTCCTCCAACCCCGAGCCCAGCCCTCTCGCTCAGTCACCACACGCGGTCGCACGCCGTTGTGGACGTGTCGACTCACGAACCAGGGAAACAGGAATGACTGAGTTCAGGCTAGTTCTAAGGAGTGCTTCGGCAACTCTGAAGCGTCGTCGCGAGCGATGATCTCGTCGATGAAGGCCTGACTCGCCTTGGAAACTCTGCCGGAGGTCTCGGGAATGGTTCTGGGATTGGGTTGGAAACTACGGCCCATTTCAATGGTAAAGTTGAGAATTCCATTGAGGTCGTGGGTGTCGTCGGAGGTTCCAGAAGCGGGATAGAGACCCACGCTCTGCTGCAAGCTGAATCCGCTGGAAGCCTCTTGCATTTTGGCGCCAATCTCCCGGTAGAGCTTCACATTGGGAGAGGTCTCACGAGTATGCCCATAGGGGTACAAGATGGTGTCGCCGTAGGAGTGATAATCCAAGACTCCCTTGATGTTGGAATGGCTCAATTCAAAGTCAAGCAAGGCTTTGACCTCAGGCTCTGAACCACCGTAGGGACCCCGATAGGTATCCCGCCCGGGGCTGTCGCTGGTAGCCGAGAAATCGTCTCGGGTATTTCCTGGTGTGTCTCCTGCCGGGCGGTAGACAAACAGGTGTTCATCTTTGCCATCCCAATAATTTCGGTTGAGGTCTACCCCAATCGCGGAGGTCTTGGCACCATTCTGGTCCACGCCGAGCGGTCGTCTATTCTTGCGCCACCAACTGTTTTCATTGCGGCTGAACTCATATCCGTCGGGATTGACCAGAGGGACAAACCACAGCTCAC
>CAZVVF010000282.1:0-5795 GCA_964630575.1 uncultured Burkholderiales bacterium
CATTCAGCCGGGTGACCTGATATTGGTCCCGCCAAAGGCTATCATTGCCTATCCTGGGGCGTTTGAGCGCTTCTTGAATGTGTTGCAGGTTGTTGCTGGGGGGTTCTTTACGTGGAATGTGGTGCGGTGAGCGCTTCCCATTTCAGTCATGCCCAAAGCGAGTTTGGACTTTCTCAATGAGAAGACTGATAGAACAGCTCAATGGCGTCCTTGACCCGGTGGGACGCCGGCAATTTCTTGGCTTAACGGTAGTTGCCGCCGTTTCAGCGCTTCTGCAGTTCATTGGGATAGGATCTGTCTTTCCGTTCATGAAAATCCTATCTGATCCTCAAGCTGTTCAGAAACTCACACCCCTATCTGATTTGTGCGAAACTATTGGACTTACGAGCGATAGGTCTTTAGTACTCTTTACCGGAGCATTGATGGTTGGGACAATAACTATCAGCAATGCGGCAAATTCTGCTGCGATTTGGTTGGCTGAAAGATTTGCTGCCAGGCAACAAGTGGAACTATCCTATCGGCTCCTGATGAACTACGCGCACAAACCTTTCCCGTTCTTCCTGAAAAAAAACACCACGGAACTATCACGGGATATTCTCAATGAAGTATCAATTCTCTACTACAAGTTCATTATTCCCATCTCCAGCGGAATAGTTAGCCTGTTCTCGTTACTGACGATCTCCTTACTGCTGTTAGTAGTTGACGGAACGGCCGCTGTCGCATGTGGTCTGGCATTCGCTGGCGGCTTTCTGACTGTATACGGCGTTTGCAGAAAACGTCTACTTCGACTTGGTGAAGAGAGGATCGTTGCTGAGGCAAACAGGTATCAGGTGGCCTCTGAGGTCTTTGCAGGGCAACGCGAAATACGGTTGGCTGGCTGTCTCCCTGAGTTTGGAAATCGGTTCAAAAAGGCAACCATTACTTCATCATTCGCAAACTCCACTTACTCTGTCATCTCGTTGCTCCCAAGACAATGGATTGAGATTCTAGGCTTTAGTTCTGTGGTTGGTTTGGTCTTCTACTATACCCATAAGGGCAACTCGATTGAACAGTATCTACCAGTATTGAGTCTGTTCGCGGTATCGGCAGTTAGGCTGCTCCCGCAGATGCAGATCCTGTTTACGGCTGCTGCCAGCATTCGCTATAGTAGACCAACCCTTGACAGACTTTTCCCCGAATTGGAAATTTCCCAACAGACCAAAGCGCACCCTGAGAAAGACGCGCTGTCCTGGTCCAACTGCATTGCCTTCAACTCTGTTTCATTCTCCTATGAGGGCGTGAACGTACCTGTTCTCAATGGAATCGACTTCTCAATTCGCAAGGGCGATATCGTAGCATTCGTCGGAACAACAGGAGCCGGAAAGACAACGCTCATCAATCTGCTATTGGGCTTGCTTGAGCCCACTGCCGGCAGCATCAGCATCGACGAGCGAACGCTGGCGGATGCACTCATTCCTCAGTGGCACCAAGCACTAGGGTATGTTCCTCAAGACATCTTCTTGATCGACGATACTATAGGGGCCAACATTGCATTTGGGAGACCCTGCGCACAAGCGGGGAGCAACCTCGTTATTTCCGCGGCCAAAGCTGCTCAATTGCACGAATTTATCAATACCTTGCCCGATGGATATCAGACCATAGTGGGCGAACGCGGTGTTAGACTCAGCGGCGGACAGCGCCAACGGCTGGCAATAGCGAGAGCTCTCTATAACAACCCTTCAATTCTCATCCTTGACGAGGCTACAAGCGCGCTTGACGGGCATACTGAAGACCTTGTTATGAATACGATTTCGAGCTGGGGTAGGACAAAAACACTAGTGATAATTGCGCACCGCCTGTCCTCTCTCAAAAGTTGTGATCGGATCTTCTTGCTTGCAGATGGCAGGCTCACCGCACAAGGAACCTATGAAGAGCTCCTCTCAACAAATTCGACCTTTCAGTGTTTTGCAAAGGTGACTCAAGAGGCGCAATGACGCAAAAAGATCTATGAGGAAAGGCTAGGAAAGTCTATGTGTGGCATAGCAGGAATCGTCGGGCTGGAGCGCAGCTTGAGAGAAGCGCTCGTTAAAGACATGTCCTCAACGATCAGGCATCGCGGGCCAGACGGCGATGGAAGCTGGAGTGATGACTCTATTACCCTTGCTCACCGAAGGCTTAGTATTCTTGACCTTAGCAAGGCCGGTAGGCAGCCAATGCTTTCCCAATGTGGGAACTACGTACTGGTTTTCAATGGTGAAATTTACAATTATATCGAAGTTAGGCAACGGCTCGAAGCACGGAGTTGGACATTTCGAAGTACCGGTGATACCGAAGTATTCCTCGCTGCATATGTCGAGTACGGTCATTCTTTTCTGGAACTACTCAATGGAATGTGGGCATTCGCCATTTGGGATCTTTCTCGAAAAATTCTCTATGCGGGGCGAGACAGATTCGGCAAAAAGCCGTTCTTCTATTGGGTAAAAGGCAGCACTCTTGCCTTCGGGTCCGAAATAAAGGCACTTTTGGCCACCGGTCTTTTCCAGGCTCGACCAAATCTTCAATCGGTAGCAGATTTCGCGGCTGAGCGAATCACAGACCACAATGAAAATACGTTCTTCAAAGATGTGAGTCAGTTGCCACCTTCATCGTGGCTGACCTGGGACTCTAATGGGCTTAGAATCGGGCAATACTGGGAACTTCCGAACCCTGATGAGGATGGCCAAAAATCATACACTATTGAAGATATAAAAGAGAGCTTGATCTCGTCGGTAAAGATTAGACTGCGCTCCGATACGCCAGTCGGCACTCTGTTGAGTGGAGGACTGGACTCCTCCGGAGTGACCGGCATTTCTGCGAAACTGAGTCAGAGTGAGATCTTCGCATTTTCCACGCTCGACCCGCGTCGACTGACAGAAGCTGAGGGTATCCAGCCGCTACTGGTATCGCACAAAAACGTTATATGGCGTTCAGATTCCATCGAGAACGTCGATTTCGTCAATGACTTTGAGCAATGTCTTTGGCACCAAGAGCAACCTTTCGCAGACGGCTCGATGATAGCTCACTTTCGCCTCATGAGAAAAGCATCTGAAGAAGGGATAAAAGTCCTACTTACGGGACAGGGAGCGGACGAATTGTTTGGCGGATACCCAGGTTTCCTAGAGGTCCACCTGGCCGGTCTATTGCGAAAAGGTCGTATCTACGAGGCAGCTAAGCTAATACTAAGCCTCCGACTAAGCGGGCGTTCCATTGAAACGCGAAGTCTCTTAGGCTATCTACTTCCAGCAGGCCTAAGGCGAAGGCTCCGTAGCCGGCGACTTGATTGGCTTGGCGTTGGTTGTCAAGACGTAAGCCCCAGCGCTGCCGCGGGCTATGAGCTAAATCGCCGGCACGATGCCCTGAACACTGCCTTACGGCAGTGCATTCGTCAGAGAACGCTACCAGGATTTCTTCATTACGAAGATAGGAATAGCATGGCGTTCGGAGTTGAAACTCGTCTTCCATTTCTTGACTACATTCTAGTCGAGAAGGTTCTCCCAATATGTGGTATTGCCAAGCTACGCAACGGTGTAACAAAATCGATCCTTCGCGCTGTTCTCAAGGAATTTGTTCCACGAATGACGCGGAAGCAAACGATTAAGGAGGGCTACCCCGCCCCTCTCGCCATTTGGCTTCGGAAGAGCGAGCAAACGTACCTTGAACGATGGCATCCCCAAATCCAGAACTGTCCTTTAATCCGTTTGCAATCCTGGCAATTGTATTTTCAACGCTTTCTCGACGGTGATGACAGTTGTCTCCCAGTAGTCTGGAGAGGGCTTGTAATCGCATGTTGGTACAACCGCTTCATTGGGGCTGGTAAGGTTGTGGAATCATGAACAGGGTTTTCAAGGTGCTTTGCCATGGGCAGTTCTGGAATGGCTCCACGACCAGTCAGCGATTCGAGGCGTTTAGCGCGATAGAAGGCGTTCAAGCTATCCCCCTCGATTGCGGTGCCCGAATGGAACGAAAGGCAGCGTTGTGGCACCGGGTAAGATGGAAGCTTCGATGGCCCGTCGACACCCACAAAGAAAATCTCAGATTGTTAGAAGTCTGTAGGCTAGAAAAGCCTACATGTGTCATCGTTGATAATAGTAAGGTCATATCCAAGGGCACTCTTATCTCCCTGAGAGGCTTAGGCGTGCAGGTCTTGGTGTACTATTCTCCAGACGACATTGTCGCCCGGCACAATCTTAGCTTGCCCCTTAAAAGGTCTTTACCCCTCTGGGATTTGGTTTTTACGACCAAAACATTCAACATTCAAGAGTTGCAGTTACTAGGAGTTCGCCAGCCATGTCTAATCGGCAAGTCATTCGACCCCACTCTTCACTGCCCGCTTCCTGGCCTGACTAGCCCAGATGAGCATGAAGCTTTCGACGCTGTGTTTGTCGGGACCTACGAAGTGGAGCGCTGTCGAAGCATCAACGCATTGGCAGAAGCTGGTACCTCGGTGGTTGTCTATGGAAGGGACCTGGGAGGCTGGAAAGCCTCCCAACTGCACGAACGTATCGAACTCCGTCCTTCCGTTTTCGGGGAAGACTATCGGCAGGCGTGGCACACAGGAAAAGTTGCACTCTGTTTTCTTCGCAAGCTTAATCGCGACAAAATAACGCAGCGGACAATGGAGATAGCGGCTATGGCCAGACCAATGGTGGCTGAGAAGACAGCAGAGCACGACGAGCATTTTCAGGATGGAACTGAATATTTTGGATTCACGAACAATCATGAACTAGTCCACTCAGTCAATCGACTACTGGCCGATCCGTCACTGAGAAAATCTGTGGGAAGAGCGGCGAGAGAGCGATGCCATCGGTCAGGTTACTCCACACACGACCGGGCAAGGGAGATGATTTCTCTTATTCAGGACAACCTAAGAAAGCGAAAAACTTAACCGTGAACAGAGAGATAAGTTTCCGGCCAATGAGATTTGTTAAGTACTATATTGTGCTCTTCACTCTAGTGGTATCCGTTGTGATCGCCCCACCTTTACTTGCACCTCGCGTCTTCTCAGCACGTTTCGTCGCCTTTGTGCAGCCGGACCCCACTATGGTCATCCAGTCTGGACTCCCCGGCTCGTCCCTGGCTGCGCTCGGCCAGAATAGTGAAGCTGAGTTTGTAGAAGAATTTCTTAATGCCCAAGATAGTGTATTGGAGGTTGCAGACAATTCACAATGGACGCCATCTCAACTCGGCCTCGAAAAGCCGCTCCCGACTGAGGGCACTGAGCGCACCGATGCGATTCTATTGGGCTTTAAGAGGGCCACGAAGGTGGAGCGAGTTAGGTCCACTATTGTACTTGAGGTAAAGACTCTCGATTCTGAAACTTCGGTCAAAATCGCGGACGCCTACCTTCGTCTTCTTGTTTCAAGTTCCCAAGCGAGACGGAAACGCCGTGAATCGTTCCTTCTTGAGCAGCTAGATTTAGTTGCCGAGCGCGTGCGTCGTAGTGAGCTCGCGCTCGAAAATTTCCGGTTCAAGAACCTTGAAAATCCGATTCCTGGAGAAATCGGTGCAAGTAGTATAGTAGATTCTATGTACCAGTTGGAGCAGCAGCTCGTTTTACAGGAAGTTGCATTGCGAGCTATTAATTCGAGATTGGAGTCCCCCGGCGATCTGGAAGCCCAAATGGGACTCGTCTCTGAAAAGGCAGACGTATCGGCTCGGATTGAGTTTCTGTCGGCCGAGATCGACGAACGGCGTCAGAGGTTTAATCTCGCACCCGAGTTGTCTACCAGCGCAATGGGGCTCCAGCGAGACCTGAAAGTTGATGAGTCCGCATTTCA
>CAZVVF010000283.1:0-5778 GCA_964630575.1 uncultured Burkholderiales bacterium
GGAGCGATCAGTTTGGTTGCTCCGCCGTGACCCAAGCCCACTGCCAGATTTCGCAATCGACGTGCAAGCCATCTTCCAGTATTCCGTTCAAAGAATGGTGACTGATCTATTACGACGAATCCCGCCTCACGTGCAAGGAGTCTAAGAGAGAACTGGCTGAACACATGGAGGTGTTCTGGTGGTGCCAGCCAGTGCGAACGACCCGCAACCAGAAGTTCACACCAATCTCCACATAAAGGCGTGTCCCAGAATGTGAAACCTCCAGGTTTCAATACTCGGTAGATTTCTGATGCTGCGACGGCGGGATTTCGAACGTGCTCTATCACGGCCCACAAAGTGACCACGTCGAAGCTACAGTCTGGAAAGGGAAGTCGGTGGTCCACCTTCCCAGCGTGCACGGTCACTCCGGAAGGGTACTCACTCCTCAGCGTATAGTCGCATCCAATAGCATCGATCCCAATCTTAACTGCCTCATCCAAGAACATTCCCTCTCCGCAGCCAACGTCCAACAAGGTCTGCGGGTTCGCCAGTCGACTGACGAGCTTGAGCTTAGCCCTATGCCTCAGCGGCATTTCTTTTAGAAATTTCTTTTCGTCCATGCCAGCCTTGTAGTCATCGAGATATTGGCGGCTATAGAAGTCCTGAAGCTCCTCTGTACTCGGTAGGTACTCGGCCTGGACGGTTCCACAAAAGCTGCAGCGTGTCATTGGTTCGTCCCATGTGAATCTCTCAGAGAAGGAAGGGGTAAAACAGACCCTACACCTGTAGCAATCAGAAAGTGTGCAATCATTAGTGTTCAAGTGAATCTCCGGTCCATCATCCAGCGGTTTTGATACATAGCTCTCCTGAGCGGCATTCTACCTACCATCTCAGAAATGTCTCCTACCAACTGGTCAAAGATGCAGACCGAAGGGTCATCTTTTTTCTTCCAATCTCTAGGTGGCTGGTGTCAACCCTGATTCTGAAGACTTTCATTTGTCGCAAGTGTGAGGCAACTACCAACCGGCTACGATGACTTCTTGACATTTCAGCCACTGGCCATCTACCAAGCAGCCAGGTGACCTTCTAGCTATTAACTTTGACTGCTCGCTCCATTTTTTGGGTCCTAATGGACACCGTAGACAAAGAGCACCTTGCGAAGTGCCTCGATCAGTAAGTCATATGTAGAGAGAGAAAAGCCTGAACGGCAAGAAGAGTAGGTTCCTGCTTGCGGCTCAAAGACGTGAGATGAGATGAAATGAGAATAAGAAAGATTTTTTCGAGGTGCACTGAGAGACTGGTACGGTTGATTGGCCACAAATGTAGGGTTCCAGGCATATCGCGCCTTCTCAGGCATATATATCCTTGCCGAGGAGATGCCAGGCGGTATATAAGCGGCATCCGTCGTCGTGGAGATGGGCTTCTGATGCATTTGGATAGTCGAAATTGGATCGACTGGAATATTCTGTTCTTGGGTGCATATGAGCCGCACGTAGCCAAGTGGATCGAACTGCTCCTACCAACCGGAGGAGTGGCGATAGATATCGGCGCCAATATTGGCTGTCACAGCCTATCCATGGCCCGACTAGCGGGGCAAAGTGGTCGAGTCCTTTCCTTCGAGCCAAACCCAGCCCTGGCTGAGCTAATCGCGAAGAACTCGGGGCTCAACGGATTCCTGATTGAGTCCCATGCTGTGGCTCTAGGATTGAACAATTCAAAGGCTCTCCTTAAGGTGCCGAAGGGCCACCCTGGTTGCCCCAGTAACTTAGGACTTGCAAGCCTTGTAGATCCTGGTTGTGAATATGATGAGATTGAGGTGCCTCTCCGAACACTTGATAGCATTATCGGGCATCAAATTACTCGGTTAGATTTAGTGAAGCTCGATGTGCAAGGCTATGAGTTCCAAATCTTGCAGGGTATGCAAGTAGTCATTGAGACCTACCGACCCGCCATCATCTTCGAGTATGAGCAACTTTCGTGGAGCCAGTCAGGAACCATTCTACCAGATGCGGTCGCCTACCTGAAGGAATATGGCTATTCATGCAACGTGCTCGATGGTCAGGGCGGAATTCGCGCTCTAACCGAAAGAACGTTGCATAATCCACCAGAGCATCTTGAACTGCTGTGCAGGACAAAGCCAAATCTCAGGGGGGATATTGATAAGGAGGGACGTTCGTGATGCCAAGTTGTTTGCTCGCAATAACTGGGGCTAATGAACTTGGTGGTGGCATCGCAGTCACTAATCAGCTTTTAATGGATGCACTTTTGGAGAAGGGCTTCTGCCTAACCGTCCACTCACTATGCGAATCAAAAGGCTCAACTGGCAGATACCCGAAGTGTGTCCAGTACAGAGCATTCGCCAATAAGAAGTTGCCCTTTGTTCAGAAAACTTGGTTGGAGTTGATTCGTAACTCACCATCATTTATCTATTGCGATCACGTCAACCTGGCTGCTGCGATGGTTCCTTTTAGTCTATCGGGTAGAACACCAGTTCTAGTGCGACTGCACGGAACTGAAGTCTTTCCTGGCAACCTCAAGCTTGTTGGAAAGTTGGGCCTATTTGGCTCCAGCTATCGCATAGCCTCTCGCTACACGGAGAAACTCATTCGGAAGACCTATCCGTACCTCCAGGTTGAACCCTCTGACCTGGCACTTCCCAAAGCTTCCGAACACTTACCCGAGCCTTCGGGAATGGAGCATCCTGTCCACCTCTGCTCTGTAGTTGGGCTCAACGAACCGCTAGGTGATCAGTTCATTCTACACGTCGGGCGAATGGCGTCTTCTGAGCGTTACAAGGGCCAGGATATACTAATTGATACCATGTCAGAGGTGCTTGCAAGGTGCCCCCAAGCCCAGCTCGTTCTGGCTGGATCTGGAGATGACTATGAGAGATTATTGTCCAAAGCTGCCGCTAAGCCATGCAACGTTGCCAGTCGAATCTTTCTTCCAGGCTTTGTCAATGAAGCTATCCTCCAGACCTTGTATCAGTCCTGTTTTGCTTTTGCCATGCCAAGCAGAGGGGAAGGTTTTGGCCTCGTCTATCTCGAGGCCATGCGCTGGGGCAAGGCGTGCTTAGCCAGTAAGTCAGATGCGGCGCCTTTTGTCATAGAAGAGGGAATCACTGGGGTCCTCGTGGAGGATCCAACTAGTTCCGGCCAAGTCGCATCTGCCCTTATAAAAATGCTAGAAGCTCCTGAAGAAACCAAGAGAATGGGCAGAGCTGGAAGAGTGCGATTTACGTCAGAATTCTCCTTTGCTCGCTACAATAATAGCCTTACCGATACGCTCCTCAAGCTTGGTGTTCTTAGACCGACTCAATGCCGGGACATAGTAGAGCGTCCCTAATAATCGAACCGGCGACATTAACATCCTGGGATGGCGCGATCAAGTCGCTTTGTTCTTTCAATTGCTGTAAGAGTCGAGGTTCCCTTATCAAGGTCGTCATGCGACCCACCAAGTCTTCTACATTCCTTGTTTCGTAGATATAACAGTTCTGTCCCGGTCGTGCCGGGCCCCACTCGCCGATGCATCCAATTTCATCGGCGAGTACCAGGGCACATCCGCACGCGGCGGCTTCTGTTGCAACCAGACCGAATGACTCACCTGCGCTCGTGAATATTAGAGTATCTGCCTTCGCAAGCACCGACGGCATATCGTCTTGGTTCACGAAGCCGTGATGGATTAGGTGGCCGCTGCATTCAAGGTTGTCTATCATCGCCTGCAATTTGCCTGCCTGAGGCCCGGAACCCACCAGACCCGCGCGGAACTTCAGCCCTAACCCTCTCAGCCTTACCAGTGCCTCGAGGTAGTCTTGACATCTTTTTAGTGGAATGAGTTTACCTACCCAAACGAAATTGTATGGTCTTGATGCTGTAGGGCATACTGCTTTTCTGAATCGATTTACGTCGATTGCGAATGGTGATCGAACGATTTTATTCGAGGCAACTCCGTATCGTTCTAGGTATGCTTGATTCGCCTGACTAGGGCTTAAGAAAGTGGAGACCCCGCGGAAGAAAAGGCCCACAATCATGAATTTTGCCAAACGCCTGAACTTAGAGAAAGCACCTCTCGTTTCTCGCCCGTCAAGTTTTGCGTTTGAGTCAGAAAAGTATATAACCCTGGTTCCAGAGAATACTGCATATCCCATGGCAACCCAGTTCATCAAACTGCTGTAACCGTAAAGCCAGATCCAGTCAGGCCTTTCTGCGCGAAGAGTTCGGAATAGCCGTCGGCTATATCTCTTTGAGAAAGAAAGTGGCTCTATTTGCAAACCGGGTTCCAGAAAAACATGACGGTACCCGGATAGGAGATCGATGTCCCATTTGATTGCTCTGCCAAAACCTGTTTCAAAATGTGCTTGCGTCCCTCCATCTGTAAGAAAAACAACTACTAGATCGATGCAGGGGTAGGCTTCCGCCATAAATCTGTAAAGTGGGGCGAGATACTGGATGGGATGTGTCGTCACAACCATCACCTTAAGTTTATCCATTGATTCGACTACCTGCAGTTATTGCAATCAAACTCTGAAGTCCAAGACAGAGCAGGCATTGGATTACGGCGACCGGAAGAGAGCTAACGAACGTCGAGACAAACCAGTCATCCGGTCGAACCGCCTGAATTACGAAATTCAACATCAAGGGTAGCCAAGCGTACTTCCCCTTCGTAAAAATCCAAAAAATCAGGTCGTGTCCAATAAAAAAGTACACACCGAGACAAAGAGTTGTAACAAGCGTAAGTGTCCAGCCCCCATTCCAGTACAGTTCTGCGAAGATTCCGGGAGCGGATGCGGAATCGGGGTTGCCTGTGACACTCTCATTAAAAGAGTAGCCTACAGTAATGACTGGTTTCTGCTGCCAAACCATACGAGGAATGATCGAGATTGGGATCAGCTTGTAAGTCTCCCCTGGAACCCCAGCATCAAATTGGTCCATACAATATGCTTGTCCTGTGCTGTAACAAAACCTGGTGAGCGCTGAGGGGGTCTCCAACTCGCCCTTCAGGAATGCCTGCTGGCCGAACTCCCACCAATCAAGATTTACCCCTCGTTCTTCGCTAATTCGTTGATAATCCCGTGCCAGTCCAATAAAGGGAGTAAGACTGAAAACAAAGACAAATGTCACAAGGAACCCCCCCACGAAGACCAAGTAAGGACGACGCCGCCAAAATGAAAGTCCACTAATCGTAAATACAAGCGCAAGAGCCGCGCCATGCTTCGAAAGATGCCCAATCGACCATACTATTTCGAGGACTAGTACTAATCCCGTTAAGCAATAGTCCAGCTTCTGCCTTCGATAGGAAGATAGATACGCAAAGAGCAGGAGGGATATCACGACGAAATTCTCGAGAGAGAATATCACGTTGCCCACGCCAGCCATGTGGCTGGCAGAGAGTCTAGCAGCCCACCCAACGGCCAGAAATGTGTAGGCCCAGATCCAAAGTTCTCTAACTGAAGGCTTCGGTAGCGAAAGTGAATCTTTCCGAGCTATGATTGAAGATGCGGCGAGGAAACCGACCAAAACACCGATAATTGACAAGGAATTGAGCAATGCAATCCGGGCGCGGTTCTCGTCAGAAAGCGGATAGAATGCAGTTACGTATTCTGCGTCCACTCTTGAGCCCAGAACTGGCAGTAGTGCGCCTACTCCGAAGTAGAGTGAACACGTAAGAAGAAAATATGGCAGTGGCGAGAAAAGTGACCAGCGATCAGCACGAACCAGAGCGACAGCAGACCATAGCCCCCCGATCAAAATGCACATGGGGCTGTATTCATATCCTAGTTCGACTATCGCCGATAATACC
>CAZVVF010000284.1:0-5769 GCA_964630575.1 uncultured Burkholderiales bacterium
TGGTGAAACCACCGGCAAATCCCAATCCTGAGACAGGGGGCGGATTGATCACAAAAGCCTGAACTTCTGGGAACACGCTCAACTTCTTGTTGAGCTCGCCCAAAATCGCCATCGCCGAGGTGGACGCGTCGCGCTCGTTCCAAGGCTTGAGAATCAGGAAGATGGTTACATAGTTTGGCCCTGTGCTCCCGGAGAGGATGCCCAGTCCACCGAGGGTATTCACGGTATCGACACCGGGTTGGTCGACCAGCACCTGCTCCACCTTGCGGGTCAAGATATCCGTTCGCTCGAGCGAGGCCCCGGGTGGGAGAGTGAGGCTGACCAGCAAATAGCCATTGTCCTCCGAAGGGATAAAACCCGTTGGCAGCGTCTTGTTGAGGTAAGTGGAACCAAAGAGCACAACCACCATAACTAGGACGGTGAGAAAGAGGTGACGCAGCACCAGAGCGACCGTGCGGCTATAACCTTTGGTGACGTATCCAAAGATCTTTTCGAACCCAGAGATATACCAGCCAAAAGGACCTTTCATCTTTTTGCGTGGACGCAAGATCATCTGACACAAGGCAGGGGTTAGAGTAAGGGCCACCACCGCTGAGAGAATCACCGAAGCGGATAAGGTCACAGCGAACTGGCGATACAACTGCCCGGTCACACCACCCAAGAAAGCCACCGGAACGAAGACCGAGCAGAGCACCAGGGCGATAGCGATAACCGGTCCTGCGACCTCAGACATCGCCTGCTCAGTGGCCTGAAGCGGCGTCATACCCTCTTCGATATGGTGTTCCACCGCTTCCACCACAACGATGGCGTCATCGACCACGATTCCGATAGCCAAGACCATACCGAAAAGGGTTAGGGTGTTGACCGAAAACCCCAGGGCAAACAGGATGGCGAACGTTCCTATCAAGGAGACAGGTACGGCCAGCAGTGGGATGAGTGTGGCTCGAAAGTTACCCAAAAAAGTGAAAACCACAAGGACCACCAGAATGAAAGCCTCGGTCAGAGTCTTGACCACTTCTTCCACCGATGCATCCACAGCCAAAGTCGTGTCAAAGGACACGCGGTACTCGATGTCCTCTGGGAAATCTCGGCTCAAGAGTTCGAGTTCCTTCTCCACCGCTGCGGCCACTGCCAAAGCGTTTGCACCAGGGCGTTGGTAGATCAGTATCGGGATCTGGTCTGCCATGTTGCGTCGTCCGAAGGAGTCGTAGGTCTCCGAACCCATCTCTATGCGAGCAATATCTTTCATGTGAACCAACGAACCGTTCTCGTTGCGCTTGATCACGATATTGCCGAACTCTTCAGGCGTCTCCAGTTGTCCCCTCACGGTGACGGGATACTGAAAGGCCAGACCGGTTTCTTGAGGCGAACCACCAACGGTACCAGCCGGTGCCTGCAAGTTCTGTTCGCGGATAGCGGCGGTGATATCTGAAGCTGTGATGCCGAACTGCTTGAGTTTATCCGGTCGCACCCACATTCGCATGGAGTAAGGCGCAGCCCCGATACGGAGCTGAACGTCGCCCACTCCAGGTACACGCGAGAGCGCGTCCACCATGTTGAGAGTCACGTAGTTGGAGAGATAGAGCTTGTCGAATGTCCCGTTGGGAGAGGTGATGGAAGCCAGCATTAGGATCTGTGTGGACTGCTTGACCACGGTGATACCGTTGCGGATCACTTCTTCGGGAAGGTTAGCATTGGCCCGGGAAACGCGGTTCTGCACGTCCACGGCGGCAAGGTCGGGATCCGTACCGACCTCGAAACTGATGGTTAGAGAGTAGTTTCCGGTGCTGGTCGACTTCGATTGCATGTAGATCATGTTCTCGACGCCGTTGACCTCTCGCTCGATGAGTGTCGCCACGGTCTTCTCTACGGTCTCCGCGTCGGCACCGGGATAGTTCGCTGTGACGACAACCGTGGGAGGAGCCAGGTCAGGAAACCTGGCTACGGCCATATTGGGTAGAGCCAGGCCTCCCACCAGGGTGATCAGGATCGAGATAACGATAGCCAGTACCGGCCTATGAATAAAGAACTTAGAGGACATTGTTTAGCTCGCCTTGGCCTTTTCTGGAGTCGCAGCTTTGCTACCGGAGCCTGCCTTCTCGGGAACCACGGTCACGCCGGGACGAACCTTCTGCAGACCATCCACGATGACGGTCTCTCCTTCTTTGAGTCCGTCTAAGACCACGAAAGAGCTCCCGACTCGGTCGCCCAGTGTGATGGCGCGAGGCTGGACGGTGTTGTCGGCCCCCACCACGTACACTGAAGTGAGCGATTGATTGGAGAAAACGGCCTTCTGTGGGATGACCAAAGCGTCGACCAGATGGTGGTTCTTCATGGTCACTCGACCGAACCCACCCGGCTTCAGAAGATAGTCTGGATTGCGGAATCGCACTCGGAGAATCAAGGTTCCGGTTTTGGCATCGACATTGTTCTCGGCCAAGACAAATTCGCCACTCTCGGAATAGGGTTCACCGTCGGCAAGAGTGAGTCCAAACGGAGAGCCTGACAGACCCTGGCCTTGTTGGAGCTCCAAGTACTCCGCCTCGGAGATGGAGAAGTCGGCGTAGATAGGATCGGCTGACGATAGGCTCGCCAGAACCGCGTTGCCCTGTACGATCATCGCACCTCTGTCCAAGTTCAGACGACCGATAAAACCGGTGAAAGGAGCCTTGATCGTCGTGTAGCTGAGATAGAGATGGGCCTTGTCGACATTATTCTTGGCGTCCAGAACCACCGCCTGGGCCGCTTGTACCGAAGCTTCTGCCGATTTCAGCGCAGCCCGAGCCGATTCCAGGTCAGCCCTGGCCACACCCACATCGGCTTGGTCACTGACCTTCGTGTTTGTCAGTTGAGCCGCGACGACATCGCGCTCAGCTCTGGCCACATCGCGACGGTCGACAGCTTGGTCGTACTGTTGACCGGGAACAGCGCCCTGCTCTTGCAGCGGTTTGTAGCGCCTGACCTCACGCTCGGCGGCGTCGAGAGTCGCCTGGGCCCGAGCCAGATCGGCCTGGGTCTCTTGAAAATTGACCTGTGTGCGGGCTCGCTGCAGTCGGGCTTCAGCTTGACTGACGGCTCCACGGGCCTGGGCCACTTGCCCTTTGGCTTGAGCAACACCAGCCTCCGCTTTGGCGAGCGCCGCTTCGGCAGCGGCGATATCGGAGTAGTAAGGGGCCGGGTCTATCTGAAAGAGTACCTGTCCTTCTTGGACCATGGACCCCTCCACGAAGTGAACCGACTCCAAAGTTCCGCCGACGCGGGTGCGGATATCGACTGTCTGCACAGCCTTCAATTCAGCTGTGTAGTCACGAAAGACGGATACAGATTCCTTCTTGGCGTCCACGACCTGAACGACTGGAGGGGGTGGGGCCCCACCCGCTGCGGGGCCTTTGGATTTGTCCGAGCATCCCACGATCGTGGAGATGCTGACAAGAAGGAGGGCTATTGATACGAGGTATTTATTGGTCACGGGGTTCCTTTTCACCGGTGGTCGATCACAGTTTGCAGGCTCGAGGCCAACTGTTGAGTTAAGATATCGGTGTCAGCTTGAACAACGCAGGCCGCCCCCACCATGCGATGAATCAATATGAAACCAAAGATATGAGAAGTGATGACAGCCGCCTTCTCCGTGGCGTTTGGGCCAGGGAGGACAGCCGCCAGGGGAAGCGTCATCTTTTCTGCCAAGGCGTCTCGCAGAGCGGGCAGCGCCTCAGGACAACCCACAGATCGAACGAAGAGCAGCATGCGGCTCGGATCCACGGTCAACGCTTTACCAGTGTCGGTCTCGATAACACCGGAGACCACGAAGCGCGCGAGTCGAGCCCCCAGCTCTTCGAGAGGACCGGAATACAAGGCCCGGTAGTCCGTCTCATCGGTGAGCACATCGCGGAACAACCCCAGCTTGGAGCCAAAGTAGCGACTGATGAGCGCGCAATTGACGCCAGCATCGGAGGAGATTTCCCTCACTCCTACCTGGTCGTAGCTGTGACGAAGAAAAGCCTCCCGAGCGGACTCGAGAATGGCTTCCTTGGTTAGATGAGATCTTTTTGTAGACTTAGGCTTTGGTGGCATATTACCGATCCCGATTGAACGTTCATTCAAGGGTGAGAATAGCTTTCTCCAATACAAAAGTCAACACCTGTTTACCTCTCCTTGCAAGACAGAGCCAGGCCTGAGTTTTCCCTCAACCGTGCCCAGAACCAAGCCGGTTGGCTCCTCACGCTACTGGGTCTTCGACATGCAGCGATGGAAATGGTGCTCCGCTTTTTCCTCCGAGGTTATACTCTGAGACGAGCCCGAAGGGAACCCTCGGCCCCGAGAGGAAGTTTGAACGAATTCGATGTTGAGCGAAATCTTCAAAGGAATAGCCTCACTCTTTCGGTCCCAACTCCCCACCGGGGAACGGCGACAGCACATTCGCATGCGCTGCCGCTACGCGGTGTACTGCGTAGACCGTAAGAAAGCCAGCGAAGCGACGATCACCGACCTCAGTGCCAATGGCTTCCGCCTCTTGTGTCCCAAGAAGTTCAAGAAAGGGGAGCTCATCTACCTCGTCTATCGCGGCGTCGTGGGCGAACGTCTCTCCCGCGTGCCCTATGAGAAACTCGTCATGGTCCCAGACGGGGTCCGTTGCCGAGTTATCTGGTGCCGCCGAATTGACGAAGGTCTAGAAGTGGGCGTCGAGATCTACGATTCGGATGATATTCTGAGTCAAAGTTGGGTTCCCAAGATCTTGGACAAGTTGGGTCTGAAGCGCAACGGTGTCGTTCAGAAACGAAAGCAGATCCGAGCCCCATCTCACCTCGAAGCGGAACTGAGAATGGGGGAAGACATCGTCACGGGGGTCGTGCGCAACCTCGGCATCGGTGGCGTGCTCTTTCAGACTCAAAAGCACATCTCCCCAGGGCAAGCCGTGCGTCTGACCATCAAGAACTTCAAGGACATGCCCATCCTGAGGGTACAGGGCGACGTGGTGAGTCACCGCTTTGACGTTGGCTCCGACAGCGGCTTGCACGGGATCCGATTCCGCACCCCCGACGACAACACCCTAGCCCTTCTCACTCGCTATGTCGTCAAGCTCATCAAGAGTGCCGGTTCTCATTGAGAGGCAGCCAGCGCCAGTAGTACAGATCTTCTAACACTGTTCTAACACTGATTGTAGAAACATCGGCGACTTGAATCTGTTTACTCCTGTATGCAAACACAAAACCGCAATGTTGTTCTCGATCTTCGCCACCATAAGACGTGTTCTGGAACACCTCAGGAGATGGTCTCTCGGTTGACCCAGGACGTCAAGATATCGGACCTCTTGGAAAGCCTGGGAGGCGCCGAAAGCCTGGAGATTCGCTTTCACTCCTGTCCGGATATTCTCACCAAGAATTCGTCGAATTGAGCGTCCTTGATCGTGAGACCCTAGGGTCTCGACGCGAGTTCGAAGGCTTGAATATCCTCTGCGACTAGGTCGAGCGCTGCCCGACCGGCATAGAATTCCCGGTACCAGAGGGCCGTTCTCTGCACCGCGTCGCTGACGGACCAGCGCGGTCTCCAGCCCAGTTCGGAGACACTCTTGTCGATGGCCAAGCGCAAGATATTGGCTTCGTGCAATTGTCCCGGCCGACTGGCATCGGTCCAATCCCCCTCTCCCCAGGTGTGGCAAAAATGAGCGACCAGTTCACCGACTGGCATGTCCTCACCGGGTAGGGGACCAAAATTCCACGAACTGCACCACTTGTTGTCATCGCAAGACAGGAGTCTGGAGGCCACCAAGAG
>CAZVVF010000285.1:0-5745 GCA_964630575.1 uncultured Burkholderiales bacterium
GGTCCCCAAAGATCACGCCGGACTTTACGGATTGACCTGCTCAGGCGCTGCTGATGGCCAAGGATACGACATTGGGTGTCCTCACAAGGTCCTCATACGGAAGGTCATCGATACAGGCGCGGTCACACTCCCCAGCGATGAGTCCACCATGGAGGAGCCCCTCACAGCGGCTGAAGCCGTCAAGTATCTCACTTCACCGGTTCGATTCGACACCTCCTCCATGGCCATCGAGCCGGGATTGACCGACGTCTCCATTGTAGCCACGAACCTTCTCACAATGCGCGCCGAACTCGCTCCTAGTGCCAGGTGGCCCCACGAGATTCGAATTCTCTTGTCAACGGTGGACATCCTCAACGCGCAACGCGAAAAACCCATCGGCCAGACCGCCTTCGACCTCGATAGCATCCATCGACTCGACATCCTGCTCCAGCTCTTTCCATCCCTTCCCTAGTGCGAGGCATCCCTCTCCAAAAGGGCTACAGAGGCCAGGTTCTTGAGACTGCTATCGACGAATCAAGCCATGGTCTGAACGAATCTCATCAGAAGGTAGGTCGCGATGATGGCCAGCAGACCCAACGCGTAAGCCTGCCAGAACCCGAGGTGAAGCCTTCCAGCCAAGGCAAAAGGAACAAAAAAGGTCATGCTTATGGGAACGGCTCGGAGAATCTCCTGACCGAGCTTGACCGAGGCCTCGGCATCTTGGTGCTGCCAATAGGAAAAAGGCAGAACCAAAATACTCGCCAGTGGGAGGGCGATGAGAAAACCTGCCGCTTCGGGATTGCGCTTCGATAGCCAAGCCGAAAAGGTTAGTATCCCTGCCGAGAGTAGTATTTGAAAGAATGAGATCACGAATTTTTCTCCTCACCGTGTCTGCGAAATGATGTCACTTTGCAGTGTAGCCTCAGACAGAGGACCCGCAAAGTCTACCGCTTAAAGAAACAGGGTGAATACCCCCATTTTGACCCTTCTCATGGTGTGCTCTTTGCTCTGGGTATCTGTGGCCCAAGAACAGGAACTCTACAAGGAGCCCTTTCGCCCTCAATACCACTTCACTCCCAGCGAGAACTGGATGAACGACCCCAATGGCCTGATCTACTTCGACGGCGAGTATCACCTCTTCTACCAATACAACCCATTCGGCAAGACCTGGGGACATATGAGCTGGGGACACGCGGTCAGTGAAGACCTGGTTCACTGGAAACACCTACCGATCGCGCTCCCTGAGAAGAAGGATCGAATGGCTTTCTCGGGCTGCGTTGTTCTCGATCGAAACAACAGCGCCGGATTCTCAAAAAATGGCGAGCCAACCTTGGTCGCGGTCTACACGGGGTATCGCCAGTCCGACGGTTGGCAGGCCCAGTTCCTCGCCTACAGCCAGGACCGAGGTCGGACCTGGACCGACCCCTCCAACGAGCCTGTCTTGGACATCTCCAGCACCGACTTTCGTGACCCCAATGTCATCCCCTATAAGGGGGAATGGCGAATGGTAGTGGCCCTACCCAGCGAACGCAAGGTGCAGTTTTACGCATCCAAGGACCTCAAAAATTGGCAATACCTCAGTGAGTTCGGACCTCACGGAGCCGTCGGTGGTGCCTGGGAATGCCCGGATCTCTTTCCTCTGCAGATAGAGGGCGAAGAGACAACTCGCTGGGTTCTTCAGGTCGATCTCGACCGCCAAGGCTTTGCTGGTGGTTCGGGCGGACAATACTTCGTAGGAGATTTCGATGGAACGAGCTTCACGCTCGACACACCGACACCCAGGCGAGTCTTCCCGGACGGAAAGCCTGTGGCACGGGACTTCAGTGTGGAGGGCGACGGACAATGGCAGCTTGAGGGCGGTCGATGCGGTAGCACGCGTGAGACTGTGGGGCTCGCCGTCTCCAAGCCGTTCCTCCTATCCGAGGACTGGCTCAACTTTCAGGTGCGAGGCGGGCGTCACCCTGAAACCTTGGAAGTGAGGCTTCGCGTTGATGGTGAGAGCGTTCATCGCAGCAGTGGCTTCAACGGTTCAGACTTCCAGCCTGTGGCCTGGAATGTCTCGGCTTGGCGAGGGAAGATGGCGACGCTCGAGGTCTCTGACCAAACCACCGATCTCTGGGGCTATCTCGAAGTTCGCGAGGCGACCTTGAGCGACCGACCCGCGCCCCTATCCAAAGACCTGGCTCGGTGGCTGGACTACGGCCCCGACTATTACGCCGCCCTCAGTTTTCACAACCTCGCCGACCGACGAGTCGGTCTGGCCTGGATGAACAACTGGCTCTACGGCCAAGACCTGCCGACCTCGCCATGGCGTAGCGCCATGAGCCTTCCTCGCGAGCTCACACTCAAGAGGCTCAATGGGGTCTTGGAACTGTGCCAGGAACCGGTCAAAGAGCTGGCTGAGCTTCGAACGACTCTTGACCCCAAGCGCAAAACTTGGACTCCAACCCACCGACCAACCTCCATGGAACTCAGCCCAGAGAGCGGCGAACTTCACCTTCGATGGTCTCCGGGAGAGAGCACGCATCTCAAGTGGGAGCTCCTGGGCCTGAGCTATGAGATTGACCTAGAGAAGCGAGAGCTTCGTTTTCAGCGCCAAGACGGACAGGTCGACGTGCATCCAGACTTCTTCAACCGTACAGTCGTTCCCCTGACAGTTTCTGAGGGTGACTGGGAGATCCAGATGTTCTACGACCGCTCCTCGGTGGAACTCTTCACCCAGCATGGCTCGCTGTGCCATACCGCCAGAACGTTTCCCAGGGAACCGAATTCGTTTCAGCTGGAGGTGTCAGGCGACGGGGGCCAACTCTCTCTCGAGGGTTGGGGTTTGACCTCGATCTGGTAACAGAACCTCGCCCAGCAGAGAGCCAAAGTTCGAAACGGGGACGTTTCTGTGGTATAGTCTGTCTCCATGGAACTGAGAAAAACCTCCGCCACTTCAGCCAAGCCTCTCCAGCCGAAGACCGCACCGGCAACGACCGGATCTTCGCCGGCCCCCAACCCCCAAGGCCCGAGTGTCGCAAGTCCCAGTGACGAGTTTGTTCTCTCTAGCCAACCTCGCGGCGAGCTGTCCTCCCCCGATAGGAACCTGGTCGAACCCGAGGTCGGGCAGCAGTACCAAGCCAATCGTTCCCTACCCCGACCCATCACCTTGAGTTTCGATGACAAAGCCGTGGCCTTCTTTCACAATGGTCACCTCAAGATCGATCTCGAAGAGGCCAAGGTCGTGACCGAGGATGGCAAGAGATTCCCGCTCGATCATCGCGTGTCATCCCAGCAGAGTCCTCGTGACCGGTATGCCGTATCGAGCGGATATCAGTTGCCGCCCAACGCCGAGCCTTGGCAGTTCAGGGTACCAGGAATCCCAAGTCAGGTTTTCGGAAAGCCCCCTGGTATTCGCGTGGTTGGAGAAGACCAGGGCATCACCATCAAGTATGTCGATTCTACTGGTAACCTTATCGATCAGAGCACGGCGATGACCGAACTCGATGATTTTCAAGGCATGCGAGTGGACACTCCTGTCTTGAGACGAAATCGGCACTCCACACTGGGCAAGCTCGCCTCGCACACCCCTTCTGAGAGCCAACCAGGTCCGGCCTCTCTGCCCTTCACGAACTCCAGTATCCCCAACGTGACGCTGCGCTCTCCGAGCCAAGCCGGCTTAGACACAGCCACCAAGGCCTTCGAGACTCTCTTAGGTCCCATCGCACGGGAAAGAGCCGAGAGCGTCGATTTTGAGAAACTCAGAGTTTATGAGCAACACGTCGGAAACGTTATCAACAAAGAGCTTGAATCCGGTGGAGATGTCGACGGCTTTGCTGCCATGCAAAAAGCCCTGGACTCCCCAGAAGCCTTAGCAGCGATGCAAGACATCTATGGGTTCGGGGCAACGGCGTTGGCCGACTATGAGTTGCTGGACGGGGTTACTCAAAAGACCCTGAGGGCATGCCCTCTGGAGATCATCGTGATCCCCCGCAACAAAACAGCCCTCGACTGCGTTGAGGAAGACACAGACAGCATCCGAGAGAGGTTGAGTCAAGCCGGTCGGGCCTATTTCTTAAAGACCCACCCTCTCATCCACCGTGTGCAAACCGGGTCCGACGAACTCCCCTCTCAAAAGCTCTTTGTTGGCGAGGAGATTCTGGAGAAAGAGCAAGGTGTGAAAGCCGTCTTGATGCACGAAATGTTGCACGTCTTTGAGCAAATTTACGCCACACCCGAAGAGACCCAGCAGATCGACGCGAGCTTCCAACAAGCCACGGAGTTCCAGAGCCTCTACGGCTCCAACAGAGACGAATACCTGACCACCATCGGTGAAGAGTTTCTGGGGACCCACGGCCCCGAAGGGCCAGAGTGGGTCAAAGAAAAGCACGGGCCAGTTTACCAACTGTTGAGTAAACTGACCCGGGGTGAAGGTTCCGTTCAGCAGCCCTAAGGCTCAGCTCATTCTCACTTGACCCTGTGCATTTTCGGAACGCTCCAACTTCCATCCAAAGCTGCTTTCTTGGGCCAATAGAGTCGCAAGATAACCCAAAACGGACCCTTGGGTGCAGGCAACCAGTTCGCTTCCTTGTCTTTTCCAGGAGACTCGTTTTGGAAGTAGAGCGTGATACCACCATCGGCATCTTTGACGAACTGTGACGTCATCGTGGAATTCAGAAGATACCGGTCGATCGGATTGGCGACCAACAAGCTCGCTGGCAGTTCGTACATCGTAAAGGACCAGAACGCATTCACTGGGGGAAGCTCGCCCGGCGCGAAATGCACAGTATAGCGGTTTGCACCGTTGAGTTTCTGGCCTTCAGAATCCAAGGCCAGAACAGGATAGATCGCTTCCTGCCTTGAGTTGCCGTAGATGCCAAGAAGGGCAGCAGCCATGCGGTAGAGATAGTTGTTCTTCAAGAAGGCGCGGGTTCCAAAAATATCCCCGGATGTCACGATACCGGTGTCGATCTTCTCTTTTCGGAAGTGAGCAAACTCCGTCCAGGCCTCCCTCACGCCCTCCTCAATGGCGGCCTTTATCTCCGGCGACAGAGCCTCGGCGTCGAACCTCTGTCCGGGCCCTACACCGATCTTGGCAAAGCGTGCCATCAAGTCGACTTCGGAGGGGACCGTCGGGCAATAGTTTAGAGCGAAATTCAGAACATTAAAGAAGGCCAGGGAGCTTTTTTCTTCGTCCGGCGTTAGCGGCTTGAGGAAATCGATTGGCGGCGAGGCCACCGCCGGTTTGCCTAGATATTCCGAAAGAGTCTGGACCTTATAGCCTGCCTGGACCTTTTTCACGTTATCGATGTCGCCTGGGTTGAAGAGTTGAGTGCGGTAGATCGCCGTCCCAAACTCTGTCTCAGAACGAAAAACCTTGGTCACCCCCTCAGGCGTCTCACCCTTCCAGTTCGGTCCGGCAACCATAAACACACCGCCATTGTTGCCGGTTGTACGAGAGCCCATGTAGTCAAAGTTTTGAGTATAAGCATCGACCAATTGAACATCAAAGTAGCGCTCTTTTTCGATCACAGGCAGAGTCAGAATGATCGGCTCAGCCCGTAAGTCCATGCCCATCCACGAGTAGGGAGTATCCGAATTTGGCGTCTGCACGGAAGTGTCGGCGGGCGTGAAAACCCGAGCGATGTTGGCGATGTGGTTCCAAGGGGCCTTGAAATTTGGATTCTTCTCGTCGGTATAATAGGCGTACTGAACACGGTAATTATCCACGATCGGAAAGCCGTAGATGGTGGCTTCTTTGGCGATGGCTCGGGCCTCGGAAGG
>CAZVVF010000286.1:0-5740 GCA_964630575.1 uncultured Burkholderiales bacterium
TCATGTCTGGAAACCAGGTGGGGTCAGCGTAGGTATAGGCATTCAGATGATAGAGTGCAGCGTACTTCATCTCGTCGTAACCCTGTGCATTGGGTAGGGCATAGTCGGCTTCGCCGAGGTGCCACTTACCAGTAAAGAAAGTGTTGTATCCACCCCTTTTGAGAACTGATGCGAGTGTCCACTCCGCCGCTGGAAGGCCCCCGCCCTGGCCTTGGAAGGCAACGGTGGTCATTCCACTGCGGTTGGGTATCCGTCCGGTTTGCATGGCAGCGCGTCCTGGCGTGCAACTCGGCTGAGCGTAAAAGGAGAAAAATGTCATGCCCTCGTCGGCCATTCGGTCGAGGTTGGGGGTGGGCATGCCTCGACCGATACCGCCGCCATAGGCGCCAAGGTCTCCGTAGCCGGTGTCGTCTGAAACGATCAGAATAATGTTGGGTTTTCCCTCCGCAAGCGTCGGTATGCTCAGGAAAAGTGCCAGACCGAATGTCAGCACTAGGGAAGTGATGCCTCTAAGAATCATTTGTATTGGGGTCTCCTCTAATTTCTGGGGCGAATGCGATTGATCCGATACAGTTTGTGAATGTGCTGACAAGACCTTCCAGCCCCCGAGTGTCCAGGAGGTGACCAGAATCACTCCGAGGGAAACCTGCTAGGAGTGCTGAGCGCTTCGATATTGGCCCTCACGAACCCGGCTACCAGGAGGGGGAGAGTTCGCGCTTGCAAGGCTTTTTGGCCGGAGTCTGTCCACCGGAGGCCGACGAATCGTCAGGCCTATTCAAGAAGCGGAGTCCGGTCGACAACGCTGGCAAAGGGGCAGCGGCTGCGTCGCCGCATGAAGGGCTTTGGTGAGGGCTCCGGCTCAGATACCGGCGCCGTCGAGAAAATCTTCGCGCGTCGTGAGTCCCTGGGATACTCTGGCACCGGGAGGAAGACTCTCTGTCAGCCAAACGTTGCCACCCACAACGGAGTTCTCTCCAAGGGTTATTCGTCCTAGAACGGTGGCTCCCGAGTAGATGACGACTCCGTCTTCCACAATGGGATGACGAGGGATACCTTTTAGGGGATCGCCATTTTGGTCGAGCGGGAAGCTCCTGGCGCCTAGAGTCACACCTTGATAGATCTTGACGTTCTTTCCAATGACACAGGTTTCTCCGATAACGACTCCGGTGCCGTGGTCGATAAAGAGACCGTCGTCGATCTGGGCACCTGGGTGGATGTCGATTCCGGTAAGGCTGTGGGCCCGTTCGGCTATCATCCTTGGGATCAGAGGCACCCCGAGCAAGAACAGTTCATGGGCGAGTCGATGATGAGCCAGTGCCCTGATGCCTGGGAAGCAGAAGATGGCCTCTTCGGTGCTGTTGGCCGAAGGGTCTCCTCGAAAAGCAGCTGACGCGTCGAGCGCCAGACTCATGCGAATCGCTGGGAGTTTGGTCAAGAAGGCATCGACCATCTCGCTCGCTTTCTGCTGGCATTGAGAAAGAAGGGTCCCTTCTTTGCAGCGAAAGCACAGCCCACGCATGATCTGTTGAGTCAGTTCGCGATGGACCCGTTCAAGGGTGTGACCTAGGAAATAGCGGAAGCTGTGGCCCCCGACTTCGTCCTGGCCAAAGTAGCCAGGGAAAATCAGCGAATGCAAGGCTTCTGTAATCTCGAAAACGGCGGCGCGCGAAGGGCGTGGGTTGAGGCTCGGAAGATGCATGAACTCTGGGAGTTCTTGGTCCTCTAGGACCTTGACGAGGTCGTGGAGCTTCATTTCTTACTCGATTGAAAGAGCGGGGTGCTCAGATACCTTTCCCCGGTATCACAGATGACGGTGACAATCATCTTTCCCTCATTCTCTGGACGAGCTGCCACTTGTAGGGCCGCGAAAACATTGCCACCGGCCGAGATTCCGCACAAAATGCCCTCCTCTTTGGCGAGCCGCCTGGCCGTCTCCACGGCGTCTTCGAAGGTTATCTGGACAATTTCGTCGACCAGGCTCAGGTCCATCACTCCAGGGACAAAACCGGCCCCGATACCCTGAATCTTGTGAGGACCGGGAGCACCTCCAGAGAGAACGGGGGAGTCGACGGGCTCTACAGCGATCGCTTGGAAGCCGGGTTTGCGCTTCTTGAGTACCTGGCTCGTGCCGGTCAGGGTTCCTCCCGTGCCTACGCCAGCGACGAAGATATCGATCAGGCCATCCGTGTCCTCCCATATCTCCTCGGCTGTGGTGTCACGATGAACTTCCGGATTTGCTGGGTTCTCGAACTGCTGAAGCATAATGTAGTTATCATGCTCGTCGGTGAGTGCCTGAGCTTTTTCAATGGCCCCCTTCATTCCAGCGCTCGCGGGTGTCAGAACGAGCTCGGCCCCCAGGGCGGCGAGGAGTTGGCGGCGCTCCGTACTCATGGATTCGGGCATGGTGAGAATGAGGCGGTATCCACGCGAAGCCGCGACAAAGGCCAAAGCGATTCCCGTGTTGCCGCTCGTAGGCTCTACGAGAACCGAGTCCGCGGTGAGCGCGCCGGATTTTTCCGCTGCCGAAATCATGCTGAGTCCAATTCTGTCTTTGACGCTCGACAGGGGATTCATGGACTCTAGCTTGACCACGACTTGACCGGGGAGGTCGCGGGTTAAGCGATGCAGTCGAACGAGCGGGGTCCGCCCGACAAGTTCAGTGATGTTATCAAAAATTCTAAGACTCATGGTGCCCTCATTCCAATCGCTTGACTTCTTCTCATCGGGACGATTCAGAGCTCCCGCATAGGAATTGAAGCTGCGATTTGCCAGGCTTAGATAGTGGAGGCACGAGCCCTTTATACGAGGTGTCAATTTCTACAGGGTTTGGCGTCTAGATCTCGTAGACAACCCGCTTGGAGGATAAGGGGTCCGTGCCCATCGAGACGGTTTTCGATGGTGACCCCGCTTACAGAAAATGAAACAGAGTAATACCATGATCGACTTATTGAACATTGCCAAAACTGAAGCAGACGGCGGCGATCTCGAAGCAACCCTGTCCGCTCTCTACGAGCCGGCCGAGATCAAACCTGAGGGTATGCCCGAGGCTGTTATATGGAAAGGGGGACACCACGACGGTCGAGTGAATCCTGTCGCCCACTCCCTCACCGACGCTTACGCCCTTCTCGGCACGGTGGCTGCCCTGGATGTCCTAAATATTCCCTCGTATCTGGTTCCGATGTGGGCCCAGTATCGACACGACCGAGACCTCGCACCCCTGAGCTGGTTCGGCAATATGCCTTGCACCTCAATCAAGTGGTCCACAGCCGGTGACGCCTACGTCAATGACAAAGATGGCAAGAAAGTTGTGGTCAAAGGCAAGTCCGGCAACGCACCTCTTCGCACCATGGCTGGTGTCTACTGCAACGTTAGACCTTACGGTACCATCACGGTCGTAAGAAGCATGCCGTGTTTGCCCTACTCCCAGGATAGAAGCAAGTTTAACGTCGATGCCAAAACTGGGATCGTTCATTCGGAGATGAACACACCGGGAGTTCAGATGGCTTACGCCGTTCGTCTCTTTTTGAAGATGGTCCACGAAACCGGGAAGCTAGGCCGGGTCGCTCTCAAGCCTACTCAAGCCCAGGAGGACGGTATCAACGCTGGCCTGCTGTCTTGGTTGCTCCAGGGAACCAAGTTCAAAGTCGGGCGTAAGTATGCCGTGGACGGCTATGTGGAGCACCGCGAGAATATTGACCGCATCATCGCTCTCTTACCGGATGACTTTAAGGACGGTATGGAAGAGTGGGGCGGTCAAATAGAGCAACATATCGCCGACACCAATTACGGTCTGTTGCTGTGGGACTTGATCGAACAGCGTGACGCTATCATCTATGCCTCCGACCTCGACGGGGACCGACTCACGGACCTTTTGGCAGATGTCTCGGATCCTTTGAGGTTCTTCGCCCAGAAAGTCATCGATTACACCGGCGGCAAAGGCGACATGAAGAAACTCTGGTCGGAAATGGGATACGTTACCGGAAACGGTCGCGATATGACCTCGGTCATGTACCGTGTTAGTGGACCACCCATCCATGAGCAAACGTTGGGATCGGCCGACGCTATGTTGAGGCGACTGGTTGCCGGAGATGAATGGGTCGGCGGTACCAAACAGCCCTACGACCCTAGAATTCACTTCGTACTCATCCGCAATGCTTACATCGAAGCCAATCCAGACAATGCGGAACTCAAGGCGTTTCTCGACGACGCTCTGGCCAAGTTCGACGAGGTCTATGCTGGCGAGCGTCCTGGTTTTCTCGAGGGATACGAGAAGCTCAAAAAAGCTATCACTCCTTGGGGAGCATAGAGACAAGGTCTATCCTTTCTATAGACACCTGAGCGAAGGTTCGGCCTCTGGCCGGACCTTTTTTCATGCGCTCCTTAGATGGAGTGGCCGCAAACACTTCGCAAGTGCGGAGCAATCGAAGGCAAAGCGAATCAAAGGATAGGCTGAGCCTATGTTAGTTTCAAGTAAGAAAAACGGTATCGTGACAGTGACCGCTCAAGGTGAGTTGGACCGATATGACCGTCCTCAACTGAGTAGGGCGCTCGATCATGCATGCCGAGAGAGTGTGAATGGCTCAGTCGATGTTGACATGGCGAGAGTTGGGTTCATCGACTCTGAGTGCGCCCGATGCCTCAGCGAGATGGCGGAGACCCTCAGAAAGCGGGGACAGAGGCTTCGACTCAAAGCTTCCCCTCAGGTGTTGAGAACCTTAGAGATGCTAAAGTTGGCTGGTGTCGAATCGACAAAGCCCCTGCTTTTTGACCTCCAGATTCTTCGGCTGGCCTTGGCCTAGGAGGCCCTGGAAACAGTTTTGTTTGGATTCGGTGTTTAGGACCTCGGTTTGGTTGGAAAACTGAGCTAGAAGTTTAAGGAGGATGATCACTGTGTCAGTCAAGACTTATACCGGCGAGATCGCTGATGATGGCAAGGGCGCGCGCCCAGAATACGGCGAGGCCGAGCAAGAGGTTGTATTTTCGGAGGAGCAGCACGCGATCTGGGCTGCCTTGTTCTCTGGGATTCAGCAGCCGCATCTGACTGAGCACATCTGCCGTGAGTGGCACCGTGGCATGAACCGACTGAAGTTGGCCCCCACTCTCATCCCCACGGTAAAACACCTCAATGACCACATCAGCCACCATACAGGCTGGAGGGTTGAGCGCACGGTTGTTCGCTACACCAAGGCCGACGACTGGTATCGAAAATTTGCCCAACGGGTTTTTCTTGTGACCGACTACCTTCGGACTCTCGACCAGATGTCGTTCACTCCAGAGCCAGACATGTTTCACGACATCTTTGGCCACTTGCCGTTTCTGACGATGGAGTTTTACGCCAAGATCGAAGACAAGTTTGCCCCGGCCTACCTCAAGGCTACTGAGCAGGAGCGGGAAGTGATAAAGAGATTGGCTTGGTATAGTACTGAGTTCGGTCTCGTCATCGAGGACAATCGACCGAGAATTTTTGGTGCCGGTATCATTTCCGGTCGGGCCGAGTTGACCAACACCATTATGGAGTTCTACCGTCTCGACCGGGATGATGTTTTGGACTACCGACGGGATATCTATCCCCAGATCTGCGAACATTTTTACCGGAATGAAGAGAGCGTAGACCAGGTCATCGACGGGATCAATCGCCTTCACGAAAAGGGCGAGATGTCTTCGGCCGATAGCGGCTGGAACGTGGTCCGCAATCTCTACGATGACCTAGGGATCGACCGCACCGGATATTTTGGGGGCG
>CAZVVF010000287.1:0-5740 GCA_964630575.1 uncultured Burkholderiales bacterium
CGCGCTGATGGGCTACGGCACGATGGGTTCCACCGGCTACGATATGTCCGCGCTTATGGGTTACGGTAGCTACAGCAGTTACGGGTATGGCTTCTAATAATGGAGAGTCTAAACATTCAAGTCCCGATTCCTGTGTTCGCCCTGATGACCGACAAGCTTCGTGAAGAACTCATGGAAGCTGAGCAGCAGAAACTGGAGAGCCTTGAAGCCCAACTCATCGCCGTGCAGAACTATTCCAAAAATGATCGCGGCCTCCAAGAGAGACAGCAACAACTCATGGCCCAACACGAAGCTTGCCAGATCAGAGCCAACAAGATTCAAGAAGCGGCCGCCGGCAGCAAATTCTTGCTCAGGGTTCTGCAGGGCTCTGTTGACCTCAAGGTCGGTGACAATCTCGTCGACACGCTCCACTCGGAGATCTTCTTGGAAGATGGTATCGTGACTCAGATTCGTTGTTCGCTCCCGCAAGAAGAGCTGGTGGCCACTTAGGCCACAAGCGCGCTCTTGGAGCCGCATTCTCAGGGTCGGAAGGTTCAAACCGTCCGACCCTGTTTGCTTTTCTAGCCGCGCAAAACGAACGAAAGCGAGTCCGCTAAGCTTCCCTTGCAGCGACCCTAGACGTGTTTTGCGTCTAGTACAGATTTCTCAGATGATGGCCGATTCGCCAGGACCCGCCTTCTGAAGGGAGAACGTCGTTTCCCTTAGGATTTTCTAGGACTCAAGTAAACCAGGGAGCGCGATCACCGCCGGCCAAAGGCCAACGCAACACAGTCGACTAATTCATGACGTTTCGATTTCGTAAAAGCTTATTCTTCCTTCTACTCACGCTAGTCTGCAGCCTAGCCTCAACCGCCCAACCAGCGAGGCCTAGGATCGAGTACGCCGTGTCAACCGCCAAACTGGCCAACCACCGCCTCGAGGTGTCAGCCAGCTTTCCTGCGGATGTCTTCCCTGGTGATCAGCGTGAATTGGCGCTAGCCGTCTGGACTCCAGGGTCCTACAAGATTCGCGACTATTCACGATTCCTGGGAGAACTTCGGGTCCTCAACAGCGGTGCCAGAGTTCGCAAGAGTGCCAAAAACAGGTGGCTCATCGAAGGGGTTAGTCCAGACGAAACGATCCGAGTCGAGTACAGTGTCTACGGGCACGAACTCACCGTTCGTACGAACTACTTTACCCCGGAACTGTCGCTCATTGTGGGAGCGGCAACGTTTGTCTCGCCGGCTCCACTCATCAGTCAAACGAGTCGAGACACAGACTTTCAGGTAGCCTTCACCAACTGGGATGGTGCGGTCTCTACCACCCTCTCTCCGATAGGTAAAACAACCTATAGAGCCACAGGGTACGACCAGCTTGCCGACTCCCCTATCTTGCTCGGCGACCTCGACACTCACACCTTTCGTGTTGGAGACAGACCCCACGACCTTGTGCAAGCCGGTGACCGACAGTATTGGGACATTGATAAAAGCCTAAAGGACACGGAACGACTGGTCCAGACGATTCAAGAATTCTGGGGAACCGTTCCTTACCAGCGCTATATCTTTCAGAACCTGATCACCGACACGAGAGGGGGCCTAGAGCACAAAGACTGCACGGTTGTCATGACGGGACGATATGCCACTGAAGATCGCAGCGCCTATGTCGGATGGCTCAGTCTCCTGGCCCATGAGTACTTTCACACTTGGAACGTCAAACGGCTTCGGCCCGAGAGTCTGGGACCTTTCGACTACGAAAAAGAAGTCTACACGCCTTCCCTATGGGTCGCAGAGGGGGTCACCTCCTATTACGACGACCTTCTGGTTCGACGAGCCGGGCTCAGTACCAGAAAAGAGTACCTCAAAGCCCTCTCGGGCCAACTCAACCAGCTTCTGAACACTCCGGGGCGGCACAGCATCAGTCTTGGTGAAGCGTCCTTTGACGCCTGGATTCGTCTCTATCAAGCCTCCGATGATCTGCACAACTCCAACATCAGCTACTACAATAAGGGCGCTATTGTCGCCTGGCTGTTGGATACGGAGATCAGGCGCAGAAGCCGAGGAAAGAAGTCCCTCGACGATCTGATGAGGCTCGCTTATTCTCGATTTTCCGCAGACGGTTTTAGCGAACAAGAGTTTCGCCAGCTAGCCTCTGAGGTCGCCGGTAGCGACCTCGACGAGTTCTTCGAACTGTCCCTCGACGGAACCTCGGAGCTTCCCATCGAGGAGGCCCTGGATTTTTGGAACTTAGAGTGGTTGCCAGAAAAGAAGAATGTGGTTCCCTACTTGGGTGTCGAGCTTGATGAAAACGGAGACAGGGCACTTGTAACCAAGGTCTACGCAGCCTCTCCGGCGGCCCAGGCCGGAATAGCGCCAGGGGATGAACTGATCGCCATCGACGAACGAAGGGTCCCGGCCCAAAAGCCCCTCTCGACGCTCGAATACCTCAAGGTCGACGAGAACTCTCACACCTTTCTTCTGTCGCGACTAGGGCGAATCCAGACCAGAGAGGTTGTCCTGACCTCTCCCCCACACCGTAAAAGCGAACTCAAATTCGGCAAAGCCGACGGCCGCTCCAAGAGGCTTTGGAACGACTGGCTCGGTCCGGAGCGCGAGGCCGGAGAGTGAACCCTCGGTCTCAACTTTCCGACCTGCTCGCCTCTTTACCCGACCACCGCCTGGTAGGCGAAGAAGAAAAAGACGGTCGTACCCCACTCGCGGTTGGTACCAAAATCAAGAATGGCGACTACGTTCTTGGCGAAATGATCGGATGCGGGTCGTTCGGACTGATCTACGCCGCCACCGACACGCGCATCGGTCAGTCCCTGGCCATCAAGGAGTTCTATCCCAACGGATATCGGCGTCGTAGCGACACAGACTGGCACCTCAATCCGCCCGAAAATGACCGGACCAACCTCTCCATTCTGCAAGGCCAATTCGAGGAAGAGTTTCGAGTTCTGGAGAGATTTGAACGTCCGGGAATCGTGAAAGTTTACGATCTCTTCGCCGATCAAGGCGGCCTCTTCTTGGTTATGGAGCGCCTGGTCGGAGCCACCCTCGATGAGATCCTGAGCCAACACAAGATGCTCGAAGAAGGGCTCGCGTTGTGGTTGATCCGCCGCCTCATCAGCACCCTAGAGACGATTCATCTCTCTGGTCTCGTCCACGGTGATATCAAGCCGGAAAACCTCTTTCTCACTCGCGATGGGCAGCTCATCCTGCTGGACTTCGGAGCCGTCAACCACTATCTCACCCGGGCCAAAGTCACACCGCGTTTTTTGACTCCCGGATACGCCCCGCCGGAGCAGTATCAGACCAAAAGGAACCCCGACCCGGCCTCTGACCTCTACGCCGTGGGAGCCACCCTCTATGAGCTTCTCACCGGGGATCCCCCACCGGACTCTATGAAGAGAACACAGGGTGCCAGACTCCCTTCTCCCAATCGACGCGGGGTATCGGTGTCGGCCCAAACGATATCCGTTCTGGGCAAGACCCTAGCCCTGGCCCAGGAGAAACGTCCGTCTTCGGCCCACGCCCTGTTGGGACTCCTTCCTACCCCCGACATAAAGCCCCCTGATGAGGAACCACCGTGGACGGAGCTGGACTCCTGGAATGGTCATCAGTATGCCATTCGGCGGCTGCAACTCACCTCCGACGGAAAATTTTTGGCCTCAGCAGACAAGAGTGGGCAGTTGAGACTTTGGTCCATGGATCAGAAACGATGCTTGGGAGTGATCGAGTTCGAAAAAGAGATCACGGATATGGCCATTCATCCCGACGACACCTACCTCGCCTTGGCTCTGGCCGGAGGGCAGGTCGACCTCATCGAATTCTCCACAGGGCGCCCCATGGGAACCTTCCGAAGCGGGACTCCACCAGTGAGTGCGATAGCCTTCAGCCCGGACGGTCAACTCTTAGTCTGCGGACTGTTCGATGGACGCGTGGAGCTGCGCGACCTCGAACAACGCGGAAAGAAGAAGATCCTGCGGGCTCACAACGCTCCGGTGAACCACATCAGCTTCAGTCCCTCCGGCCGACTGCTGGCTCTGGCCTCAAACGATCGCACAACGAGCATCTGGGACCTGCGTTCAGGACGGAGAATCCGCCTGTTCGAGACCCATCATCGACCTGTTCAAGTGGGTAAGTTCTCCCTCTCTGGGCGATTTCTCGTCACCGGTGGCAGCGACATGTCTCTGAGGGTCTTCGATGTGAAGAGAGGGGACGAATTTCGAAGGCTCAAAGGCCATGAAGCCATGGTTTGGGACCTCCTCTATCTCGAGACGAGCGATCTCCTCTTGTCCTGCTCGGCCGATAGAACTGTAAGACTTTGGGATATGACCAACTTTCGGGAACTCGACCAGATCAGTCTGAGTGACGGTTGGCTTTGTTCGATGGTGTTTCACCAACAAACCTCGACTCTTCTGGTCGCCGGGGTAGACAAGTCCATTCACCGCTTGTTGCTTTGCAACCGGCTGTTGAAGGGCAAGATATGAGGTTGTTTTGGAACTAGTTTTACTTCGCCACGCTCAACCCCAGTGGGTGACGGATCAGGGGCGCGGAGACAGCGATCCTCCCCTAACCCCCCTGGGTTTAGAAAGGGCCAGAGAGCTCTCTGACTCACTCGGAAAAGAAGCCTTTGACTCCATCTTGGTGTCGCCCTACAAGCGTTGCCAGCAAACCGCTCAAGCCGTCTTTTCCTCTCCCTCGGAGCAACGCCTCAAGACCCATGATTGGCTGCGCGAGATCACCCTCCCCGACTTTTCTCAAACCCCAGCCGAACAGGTCAAGAACTTCTTCAAGCAAGCCAAAAAACGACCGCTCAAGGGGTGGTGGGACGGAGTGGAAGGCGGGGAGTCGTTCACAGCCTTCCACAAACGCATTTCAGAGGGGCTGCTCGGCCAGCTCGAGAGCCTTGGAGTAAAAAGAGCAAGCCCAGGCTGCCAGGACAATCACCACCTTTTTTCGGTGGACCCTGCGACCTATGGAAGCAAGCATCTTATCGTCAGCCATCTGGGAACAACCGGCTTGATTCTCTCCGAACTGCTGCACCTAGAACTGGTGCCGTGGGTTTGGGAGAGTTTCGCTCTGGACTGGAATGGCATCGTCCGTCTTGAAACTGCCAAGGTGGCGGACGGTTACATCTTTTGCATGCGTAAATTCAATGAATCCGGCCATCGTGATCCCTCGCTCGGAATTCCATCTTTGGCCCAGGAGGGGTCATCGAAAGCTTAACGGATCCCACTTTTCTTTGGAGCCTTGGCGGCGGGGCCCTGGCCGGCGTTGCCGTCGGTGTCGCCCTGCGCTCGGCAGCGAAACTGGCGCTGCTGCTGACTGGCACCCTCATTTTGGTGATGACAGGTCTCGTTCACGCCGGTCTTGTCACGGTAGACTGGGGAATGGTCTCCCAGAGCCTGGAGTCTGGTGCCGAAGCGGCGGGGGGCTTTGTCCAGTTGGCCTTGGCCGACCTCTCGGCTCAACTGGCGGGATTTAGCGCGGGCGTCCTTTTGGGCTTCAAACTTCGCTAAGGAGCCCAGCGAGGCCGAGGTGGGTGCTGCCGAGGGAAGAGTCAGGACTCGTCTTTGAGCTTTTGACTCTGCCGGTCGAGGGTCGCTCGTTCCTCTTCACTCAGGGCTGCGATCCCCTCGAACCTTATCTTGTCGAGAATCCGATCGAGCTCTAACTGATTGGCGGTTTTCTCGCGGTCGGCCTCGGCCCGGTTGAGGGCTCGGAGGTCCGGGACCTGAGCTTTGGAAGTGGTTGAGGAA
>CAZVVF010000288.1:0-5732 GCA_964630575.1 uncultured Burkholderiales bacterium
TTGAAGGCCGCTGCATAATCCTCGGCGTCGGTGCCGATCTCGCGCTGGGATATCAATCCCTTGCGATTTTTGTGCAAGAAGTCGATAGGGTTTTCAATCGAAACAATGTTTATGTTCTGGCTGTCTAGCAGGTGCTTAACGATGGCAGCCAGGGTGTGAGATTTGCCCGAGCCCTTGGGGCCGGTCAGCAAGAAGAGGCCGCTCGGAGCGTCTTGTAGGGCCTTTAGGAAGCTCTCTGGCGGGGTGACGTCTTCGAGGGTTGGTGGTGCTGGCGGGTTGGTCGACATAACGATGCCTACCGAGCCCCGCTGCTGATAGCACACGATTCGAAAGCGGCTGAGTCCGGGGACGGAAAAGGAAAAGTCGGTCTCCATCTTTTCGTCGAACTCATCGAGAAGCTCTTCAGACATGACCGCTTCAGAGATTGTACGCGTATCCTGGGGGGATAAGATGTGGCCATCGAGTGGCTCAAGGCTGGTCCCCCTACGCATCATTATGGGGCTACCCGGTACCAGGTGCAGGTGAGAGGCCCGCTTGTCTACCATGGTTGTGAAGAGTTCTTCAACATTCATATGGAATCGATCGCTCCTTCGGCAGATGACCCGGACCTGAGAAGGCATCCGAGTGTGATGTGTGCGTACCTTTGAGCAAAGTCCCTGAGAAACCTACCGCCCGACCGAAACAATCGGTCGGGCGGTAGCGGTCGGTCGAGAGTTGTACCCCATAGGCTCCGCCAGGTGGCCCTTCGAAGGGCCCCTTACAGACTATGCGGCTGGGGTCAATGGTTCTTTAGCCGGCGATGAGTCGATTGAACTCTTCAGTGCTTGTGGCCTTGGCCACAGCGTCTTCGTAGGTGATGAGACCTTGCTGATAGAGATTCCGCAAGGCCATATCCATAGACTGCATTCCGTACTGGCTTCCTGACATAATCGCGTTTGGAAGTTGGTGACTCTTTCCTTCGCGAATAATGTTCCGCACAGCAGGTATAACCGGCATGAGTTCCATCGCCATCACTCGCCCACCGCCCTTGGCTTTGGGGATGAGAGTCTGACACATGATGCCTTCGAGGGTCACGGACAACTGCATCCGGATCTGAGACTGTTGGTGAGGTGGGAAAATATCGATAACGCGGTCTACCGTTGTGGTGGCTGAGTTCGTGTGCAGCGTGGCGTAAACCATGTGACCGGTTTCAGCCGCCGATATGGCGATAGCCGTCGTTTCGAGGTCGCGCATCTCACCCACCAGTATGACGTCGGGGTCTTGACGCAAAACGTGTTTGAGCGCGGCGCCAAAGGAGTGTGTGTCGAAGCCGACCTCACGCTGACTGATCACGCAGTTTTTGTCCTTGTGGATGAACTCGATGGGGTCCTCAATGGTAACGATATGGGAGCGTTTGCTCTCGTTGATGTGGTTGATCATAGCGGCCAGGGTGGTCGACTTACCCGAACCTGTCGGTCCGGTTACCAAGACCAAGCCACGAGGCTTGAGGGCCAAGTCTTTGAGGATAGGCGGCATTTTGAGTTCGTCGAGACTCAGTGGTCGGGCGGGAATGACACGCATCGCGGCGCCCCAGGTTCCCCTCTGTAGGTAGATGTTGACACGAAAACGTGACAAGCCTGGGACTTGGTAGGCTAAGTCGAGTTCCTTCTCTGCGATGAATTTGGCTTTCTGCTCATCGGTCAGAATAGACTCGCACATCGCTCGTACGGCGTCTGCTGAGAGAATCTCATAGGTGGCTGGAGTGAGTTCACCGTCCACTCGGATCATCGGAGCTGACCCTTGCTTGATGTGCAGATCCGAGGCTCCCCTCTCTACCATCAGGTGCAGTAAATCGTCTATCGAGAGTATGCCAGCGTCGAGTGATGTGTCCGCAGCGCCAAAGCTATCCATATATAAAAACTCCTCCATGAGTCTCGGGCCGCCCCGGCAAAGGTACGGCCACTCGTCTGCCTTTATTCTCCCAGACTGAGGTCTGGACCTCCAGCGACTCGGGGCGACTCACGGTTCCAGGGACAACACCTCAACCTCCTGAAGCTCCCCTCGAAGTTGATCTCTAAAAAATCAATTTAATTCGTGTGAAAGTTTTCAGTTAAACGAACAGTGATCCAAAACGATACAAAAAAACTCCTGGCCTGGTACGCTGAGGTTCAGCGAGATCTCCCCTGGCGCCAAACCGATGATCCCTACTCGGTCATGGTGAGCGAATTCATGTTGCAGCAGACCACGGTCGCTGCTGTTGTGCCTAAGTATGACGCTTGGATGAAACGGTTTCCTACGATTCAAGCCCTCTCTGATTCGGAGGTCGAGGATGTTCTCTACTGCTGGAGTGGGCTCGGCTATTACCAGCGGGCTCGAAGGCTGCACTCAGCAGCGCAACATATTGTCCACAGCGGATCGGTACCCACCACTGTGGAAGGTCTTCTCGAACTGCCTGGGTTCGGCTCGTACACCGCGGCTGCCGTCGCCTCGATCTGCTTTGGTCGGCCTGAACTCGCCGTGGATACCAACGTCATACGGGTGCTCTATCGCTACTACGGATTGAGAGAGAGCCCGAGCGAGCGCAAGGCTCACGCCTTGCTACGGAGCAACATGAAGCCGGCTTTCGAGTGGGCCCCACCCGGTGACCTGAATCAGGCCCTTATGGAACTGGGGGCGACTCACTGCTCGGTGAAGACACCGGACTGTTCATCCTGCCCCATCCGAACGCACTGCTGCGCTCGGGTGTGCGATGACGGGCCGGAAGCTTTTCCTAGTCCCACTTTGCGAAAGCCCATAGCCAAGACGCCTGGAGTCGTCTTGCTCTTGGAACTGATCTCCTCCAGGGAAGTCTTGCTGGTCAAGGGCACCAGCCTGGGTTTGCTCAAGGATCTTCACCAGCCTCCCATTCTCTTTGCAGGCGAAGGAAACGAGCACCCCATTCATCGCGCCGCAGAGGTCATCGCGCAAGAGCTAGAGAGCCACAGCAAAGAGCAACGCTGGCACTTCTCCTATGGCATCAGTGGGCGGCGACTTGAACTCGATACGGTCCACGCGAAGCTGTCGAGAGAAACCATGGAGCGGTTTGAGTCGATCCTTTGCAGTCAAGACATAAGTCACGCCCGAGTGAGCAGCGCTGATCTTTCTGGTCAGGGTGATAGGCGAGGTCTGCCGATTTCGAGCCTCACTCGAAGAGCTCTGAAGAAATGGTTGGAAAACCTCTGAGACGCTCCCCTATCGGGCGATAAGAGCCGAGTGTTCGAGCCTTGACGGAGCTACCATCGGCAGAGACGGAATACATCACCTCTCGCCACTCGGCATCTTCGGTGTTGATGGGCAACTCGCAGAACCAAACCTGAAAGCGGTGCGAGCCATCCGGGCCTCGAAGTTCAAGGATAGGCACGGGTCGCTCGCTGGACCTCGAGGGGGGTCCCGTGAAAGGCTTGTGGCCGATCGCGCCGTAGGTTTGTTGCAGCAGGCTCAAAAAAAGCGAGCGACGCTCCTGGTCGTCGAGGGTGCTGAAGTCGAGGTCTGACAACACCTGCCCAAATCCTCTGAGGGGAGTCTCGATGGACCCCCGCCAGATGATCTGGGAGAGGGAAAAACCACCATCGCTCTGACGAATTCCAACGGCCGCCAACCCCTTGAGTCTAGGGTCTGTGCTCTCTTTAAAAACCACATCCTCGGCCTTGAGCTGAAAGGCTTGCTCTCGTTCTGAGTTCCAGCGCTTGAGCCAGTCCGACTTCTGGTCAGCGCAAGCGGGTAACAGGCTGACGGCGAGACATAGGAAGCTTAAAATAAGGGTTCTGATGACTTTCACCCCGCTCTCTACAACCCTGGAAATGGGGAGACCTTCTCCCCCTGCTAAGAACACCTACCCTGCACCCTTTCTGGATTCACACTCCTAGGAGCGCGGGAGAGCCAAAAGCAGATCCTCAAGGATGCGCTGGCTCTCTTTGGGCGTTGTGTCTTCCACGACAATGGCGAAGAAGATCTGGTCCTGAGTGTTCCCGATCCAGACCCCGAATTCTGGCGAGTCACGGAAGGGGCGCCCAAAGAGCTTCCAGACCCGAAAACCGTGGCTCACAGAAGTGGATTCGATGATAGGGAGAGCGAGCCGGTCCCAAGTCGCCTCATCGGATGCGGCCTGCCCTTTGATCAGCGAAAGGCTGGGCTTGAGACCCTGGGCGCTGAGAGCGTAGGAGTACTGCAGGAGCATAAGAGGGCTTACCAGGGCTTGATCATCGATCAGTGTTGCCGCCGAGGACATGGGATAGTCCTTGAAGGTGTCCTCCTGAAACCAGGGATGACCTTGGCTCGCTCGGCTCTCTACCAGGGGCTTGTCCATGGCTATCTCCACTGGGTACAGTCCCGAGCCCACGCGTTCGATGAAAGGGCTACGCGGGTCCGTCCTCAGGGCTTGCCAGTTTTTGTCCACGTCGTTGGGGTCGAAGGATGGTGAACTGACGGCAGCCAGGATTTGCCCTTGTCGGTTCGAGACGACAACGGCTCCGGCGTGTGGCTGGAGTCGTTCGTAGAGGCGCCTCTGAAGATCGGAGTCGAGGTTCAGTTGCACGTCGGGTCCGGCCAGTCGTTCTCTCTGGCCTTGTCGATACTCCCGGTCCTGGGCGATCGCGCTCATCAAGGTGGCCGGTGGAAGCGGCGGTGAGAGGCGAGATTGTAGAGCGGACTCAAGGCCGGTGTGATTTTTCCCGTGAAGTTGATAGCCCACGAGCGATCCGCTGAATTCCCCCTGGGGGTACTTTCGCTGGCCACTCTCGTTGTGGGCCAACGGGCTGCCCGAGCGGTCCAGAGCCTGACCCCGTCTGTAGACCGGAGCGTATCGCTGAGGGTTGTCGGCGCGCTCATTGAGTTCCGGCGCTTTGAGCCAGCCGTAGAACAGGAGGCTGCAAACGGGAAGCAAGAAGAGGTAGAGATGGTATCGGGCTACCTTTTTGATGCGACGGGTTGTCTCCCTCGGCAGCGGCTCTTGCGCTCTCTGTCCCTCCCCTGCCGACGACCGTGAAGCACACCTCAACGCCAGGGCGATGAGGATGGTGTTCGCCACCAGAGAACTCCCGCCATAGGAGACGAAGGGCAGCGTCAAACCGGTCATGGGGATCACCTTGGTTGTTCCACCGATGATGATGAAGCACTGCAGCGTCCAAAGGCTCGCGAGTCCGGTCAAAAGCAGTTCGCGGAACTCTCCGCGACACTCCCGGGCTAGCTGAAAGAGAAGTCTGCCGAGTTCGGCGGTGCAGAAGATGACGCACAGAGCAACGATCCATCCGAGTTCGTGGCTGATCGCTGTGAGGATAAAGTCTGTGTGCACCTCTGGGATAATGTGAGGTCGACCCAGAAAGAGGCCCCTACCCCAGGGCCCTCCATCGGCTATTCCGTAAAGCCCCTGAACCAGCTGATATCCGTCGGTGTCAAAGAACTGGAAGGGATCCCACCAGGCCCGAATTCGAATACGGATGTGATCGAAGGCCAAGATCGCTAAGGTGCTCGCAACAAAGAACGCTCCCACCCCGGCCAGCACGAGGTCGCGCCTTCCGGTGGCAACGTAGAACATGGTAAAGAACACTCCAATGAGGAGTAGTGCCATGCCGAGGTCTCGCTGCATGACCAGAATGGCAAGCCCGGAGAACCACCCTGTCGCTAAGAACAGCATCCCTCTTCGGGGGAGCTTACCAGCGGCTCTGCCGGTGCTGAAGCGTAGCCAGAGCCGAAATCGCCTCCAGAAGCTCGCTAGC
>CAZVVF010000289.1:0-5730 GCA_964630575.1 uncultured Burkholderiales bacterium
GCTCGGCCAAAGCCTGCAGGATGGCGCTGATGTCGTGACCATCGACCTCGTGAGTCTGCCAGCCAAAGGCTTCCCGTTTGGGGGCCAAGGGCTCTAGACCCGTGACCTCTTCGGTGCGACCGGTGGCCTGCCATTTGTTGTGGTCAATGATAGTGGTGAGGTTCGACAGACCGTGGTGTGGGGCCATCATAGCGGCTTCCCAGACGGAGCCCTCTTGGCACTCCCCATCGCTCATGATCACCAGGTAGCGGGAGTCCCATTGGCACAGCCGAGCGCCCAGAGCCATGCCCAGTCCTACTGGCAGTCCGTGGCCTAGGGAACCGGTGGCGAGCTCGACCCCAGGGAGGCAGCCAGGGGAGGGCTGTTCCGGTAGTTGGCTCCCGTTTTGATTGTACTGAGACAACCGATCCAAGGGGAAAAAATCGAGTTCCGCAAGCGTTGCATAGAGGGCGCTGACAGCGTGCCCCTTGCTCAAGAGGAGACGATTTCTCTCAGGCTTCTCGGCCGCTTCACGGGTGAGGTCGAGGTAGTGGGCAGACGCCACGAGGATGTCTGTCACCGACAGAGCGCTGGCAAGATGGGCTGTCTGCGACTGATTGGACATGCGGACAACGTGGCCACGCACCCGCGCCGCTCGATCGACGAGCTTTTTCCACATCAGGCTGCGGCGTCTCTGGGATGGCCTGTCTGCGATGCGAGGGCCCCTTCGCTCTGCCACGATTTCATAAATCGCGATTTGACGCTGCGCCTGCCATTCCTTTGCTTTGGCCCAAAGTTCGAGTGGGTAGCAGAGAGGCCGCTCGGGGGAGGATGCCCTTTGTCTGGTGCGGAATCCCCGTTGGATGAAAGCCGGACGCCTGACGACGATTTCGATTCTGCTTTTTTTCGCAGGCTTGGCGGCAAGGCTTCCCAACTGGGGGCGTTCGGGCCTGTCCTTCGAAGAGTGCATCGTCGCTTACCGCGTTTCAGACTTTTCAACGGTCTTTAGCCAAAACGATGGCAACCTATGGTTCTACCCATTCTTGGTGTGGCTTTTTAGCAGCGTGTTCGGCTCCTCAGAGACCGCCCTTCGCCTGCCTAGTCTACTCGCTGGAGCAGCCCTCGGACCGGCCATCTTCTTGATCTTGCGCCAACGCTGGTCGGGTGCTGCGGCTCTTTTTCCGGCAGCGATGGCCACCCTCAATCCGCTCTCTCTCTCTTACTCTCAGGAGGCGAGGGGCTATTCCCTCGCTATGTTTCTGTCGCTGCTGTGGTTCGGTCTGCTCTGGAGGCTGCTCTACCCCGAGCCAGAGGCGTCCAGGCCCAAGCCTCTTGTGGCCGCCTTTGTGGTCACAAGTCTGATGCTGGCCGTGAGCCATCACTATTGCCTCTGCGTGCTCTTGAGCGGAGCTGTGCTTGCGAGCGTACGCTTGTTCTGCGAGCCTAGCTTGCGACGAGACGCTCTTCGGCCGCTTCTGGCAGGGTTGGGCTCGGCTCTGGGCATCTGGTTGCTCAGCACGATGCTCGCGACTCGCTCGGGGACGTCCACGGGGTCTTTCAACCCAGCGGTGTCGATCATGGACCTGGACAAGCTCCTTCGGATGACGCTGGCCTCATCGCTGAGCGCCGTTGGCAACTACGATTGGGTGGGCTTGACCGGGGTGTTTGTGATCGCTTCCTTGGCGGGGTTGGCTCTGGGTCGACCCTCGACGAGTCCAGAGTGGGCTTGGGGAGCGCAACCTCTGCTCTGCCTCGTCTTTGTGGTGCTGGGCCGCTCGGTCTTGGGCGACTTTGCCAGCCTCGGCGACGAGAGCGTCTTTCTGGGCATCATTCTGGTCTCGCTGGGTTTGGGGGTCTCTAAGATCTTCAACCCTGTGGTGCGGGCGGTGGCTATGGCTCTCTTGCTGACCAGTCAGGTCTATGCGTGCTTGGGTGTCTATCAGTTGGCAGCGCCCAAGTCGAACTCTAGGGAGATGGCTGAGCTCATCCGTTCGCAAGAGCCAGACTTGCTGATAGCGACGCTGCCTGAGGGGCATAACCCCCGCTACCACATGCCGATGACCTACTACTTGCACCAAAGGTTCGGCACGGATATTCCGATCGTCGAGACGCCGAGTTTTGAGGTCGTCCCAGACGGCTTTCTCTCAGCGGCCGACTATCAGGCTCGCTACTCAGAATTTCTGGCTGTGCCCCAGAATGAGGTCCAAGAGAAACTCCGGGCGGCCCTAGAGGGTCATAGGACGGTCGTTGTCATCGGCCAAGAGCCGGAGCTGCGGGCCTTGGAGAGCGTGTTGAAGGACTATTCGGTGAGCCGAGCGGAGAACTTTTCGAGCCTCACCGAGGGCAACACCATCGTTGTGACCTTCCAAACACCCGCAACCGAGTCTGGGGAGTAGTCCCCTGGCGCGACCTGAATCTCTAGGAGAAGTTGAGAGCGCTCTGTGATATCGAAGTATCTATGGCCCTTCCGCTGCAGCAAAGACGTGCTAGCGGGCGACGACCTGGCCCGACTCAAAGCAGACGTCTTGGAGTCTCCCTATCTAGCCGAGAGTGACCTCAACGAGGGGTTTTCCGGAACCCAGGGGTTCTCGCTTCTCTTTCGCAGGGACCAGCTCCAGCGGGCCAAGGATTGGATGCCCAGTTTGGTCCCCTTTTTCGATTCGGCTCTCAAGCCGAGCGCCAACGCCTTTTTTCTGAACCCTCTGGTGATTCAGGGGGGAGGGGCCGTCGGCTCGCACGCCGACAAGACCCTGTCGTCCTATCTGAAGTCGGCCCCGTATCCCTTTTGCGTGTCGGTCCTCTATCTCTACTTGCCCAAGCCGCGAAGCGGTGGGGATATCGTCTTCCACCGTTGGTTCGGTCGCCACACGGTTCGGCCTCAGGACAATCTCCTGCTGGAATTTCCCGGTTGGCTCAAGCACGAGGTCACCGAACTCAAATCGGCCGATTCTGACCCTCGGGTGTCCATCGTTTTGGAGCAGTACAACCTGGATCAGGCGAGTCTGGCCGAGTTGGTGCCGTGGCACCTGGATAGCAACCAACCCTTCGAGTTCTTCTTGGACCGAGCCGTCGGGAGTGACGGGGACGAACTGTAGCGACTCGCGATCGAGGGGGAAAAGGTTAGCGGCATAGAGTTCGCTCGAGCTCAGAGGCGAGACCTCCGGTCACGGTCTGGGTGAGCTGTTTGGTGAGTTGGGTGGTCGAGTAGAAGGAGGCTTCGCGCGCGATCCGCTGCAAGGGATGGTCGAGGCCGTGCGAGCGCCCCCCTACGTTGACGAAGGCAGCCTCTATCACCCGACTGGCCGTGTCGAGGGCTTTGTGACGGATCTGCGCAGCGCTGCTCCAGTCCGGGCTCTGATCCCATCGGTCCATTGTCTGGTGGAGTTCGTCGAGGTGATGAAGCACCGCTGTGCGGGCCGATTCCGGGAGGAACTCTGCTGCGGCCCGGGCCGCTCCGAGGCTTCGGGCTGATTGAAAGACTGTAGAATGCATGTCCTTCTCGGCGAGTTCTTCGGGATTGGTCCGCACCAGAATATCCGTTCGCTCAACCTGCAGCGCGTTGAAGTCGAGGCCAACGGTCGCCGTGGCGTTCATCACGGCCAACCGAGAGAGAGGTCGTACCTGTATTTCAGGTGTGTCCATGGGGCTTAGACCCATGAGGAGGTGGCCCTCGGGAGTGGCTCCTCCAACCATGACAAAATCCATCATGGTGTGGCCTGAGAACCAGGGGCCGGAGCCGCTGTAGATCACGTGGGTTCGCGTCTCGATGGCATCGACGGGCGACGAGGGGCGTCGAAGGTGGGCGAAACAGACACCGACCCAAACTTCACCGTTGGTGGCTCGCTCGATCAGTGGGTGGCCGGCTTCGAACATTCTGCGGCAAGCGCCCTCGTGTTGACTGGATAGAAAGGAGGTGACACCGCAGCCGGAAGAGAGAATGTCGAGGGCTCTTCGGCGCTCTCCGGGGCTGGCCTCAGTCACGAATTTGAAATGCCCAATGGCGGCGAGATCCCGCAAGTTCTGGACCGGGGGTTGGCTGCTTTGGTCCACCTCGGTGGCTCGTTTTTTCAGCTCTTGAGCGAGTTCGCTCAGTGCCTTTACTGAATCCATGGGGTGGGCGTTTGAGCGCTTGCGCAGGTCTCCCTTTTTTCCTTGGAGCAAAGGCGCTCTGCGCTTTCGTCTCGCGGCTGAAAGTTGCTCTCGTTTGCGGGTTTGGGGTCTGGGGGTTGCCCTGCGCCTCGATTCTCTCTGGAAACTTTGAGGGAGCGCAGAAGCCTATAGCGACTGCGTTTGAGGTCGTTTTATGGACTCAGAGTGTGACTTTCTAGGGAAGCCGCTTCTAGAAAAAGCTTGTCTTTTAGGAACCGATGCTGTATGGTGACGGCGCAAGGTCGGCAGTGAACCGTTGAACCAACTTTTCGCCTTAGATTAGATCCTTCTTTTTGGCTCTTTATCTCTCGTATCAAGTGGCCAGAATTCAGCTCCTATTTGCAATAATTTACTGGAGGATCATTAATATGAATCTTTACGTTGGAAATCTCTCTTATGACATCGATGAAAATCAACTCACCCGTACTTTCGAAGAGTATGGCTCTGTAGTCTCCGCTCGCCTCATCACAGACCGTGAAACCGGACGCCCTCGTGGTTTCGGCTTCGTGGAAATGTCTGACCAAAGCAGCGGACTCAACGCTATCGACGGACTTAACGACAAAGAGATCGGCGGGCGCCGTCTCGTGGTTAACGAAGCCCGTGAGAAAGCCCCACGCGGACGTTAGAAGTCTTTCATCGACGCGAGTCGTAAAGCGAAGAAGGTCACCGAAAGGTGGCCTTTTTTTGTGTTCCCGTTCCTCCACTCGTTGAGCCGGGTGAGAGGCCGGTTCGAGCTCAGTCTTTCGCGCTTTGTTTTTTGCGATAGAGCGAATGGGCCGTCAGGGTCAAGACGACGATGGCGCCACCTGCAAGGGTTGAAGGGCCCGGTGTTTCACGAAGGAAGAGCCAGACCCAGGCGGGTCCCAGAACGGTTTCGCCGAGTAGGATGAGGCCGACTTCAGGGGCTGGAAGGTAGCGTGGCCCTACAGCCATCATGGCAAAGGCCAGGGGAAGGACCACCGCGCCCAAGAGGAGGACCCAGCCGATGTCGGGGGCCGGCACGGAGGTCGGTTTCGCCCAAAGGAGTGAGACGCCAGCCATCAGAAAGCCAGCCCCGCAAATCGCCAGGGTCGCGTGCTCTGACCTCCACCAGCGCAGGGCGGTAAAGTGACATGCCATGGCCAGGGCGCTGCCCAGCGCGAAGAGTTCTCCCGTGAGATTGCCGCGCTGGAGTCCGTCCCCCAGGCTCAAGGCTACGCCGCTGGTGGCGATGAGGATAGCGGCCCAGGTGGCCAGGGGTATGGACTCTCTCAGGAACAGCCAGCTGATAACGGCGGCGATCAGCGGACTGGTGGCGATGATGACGAGTGTGTTCGCAGCGTGGGTGGATTGCAGGCTGAAGACAAAACAGGCGCTCGAGAGGGCCAGGAAGGTCGCTGCTAGCCAGCCCTTACCGTTCATCTGGGAGAGAGGAGCCCGCCTCACCAAGAGGTAGGCCGATAGGCTCAAGCTCATGAGCAGGCCGCGCCAGAAGAGTAGGGTCCAGGGATCGGTGTCGATGAATCGCACCAGGAGCGAATCCGGCGTGAGGCAGAGTACCCCTAGACTGGTCCAGAGGAGTCCCTTACTATAGTCGTCGGACATTCTTCTGGCTAGTCTTCA
>CAZVVF010000290.1:0-5725 GCA_964630575.1 uncultured Burkholderiales bacterium
CCATGGAAGAACGACTCAAGGCCATACCCGGTCAGGAACTCAGCTTCTCACAACCCATCGAGCTGCGCGTCTCTGAGTTGATTTCAGGGGTGCGCTCCGATGTGGCTCTCAAGATATTTGGAGACGACATGGCCGTCCTCAAAGAGACCGCCGAGAGGGCAGCCAAAGCCCTGGCCAAGGTGCCCGGGGCCGCCGACGTCAGAGTCGAGCCTGTGCAAGGTTTGCCCTACCTTAGCCTTCGAGTCGACCGCGCAGCAGCGGCGCGCTACGGCTTGTCCGTGGAAGACGTACTGCAAGCCTTGGAGCACTCCTACGGTGGTCAAGAGGTGGGTCTGCTGTATCAAGGCGAACGTCGATTTCCCATCGTGACCCTTATGGAGTCGACCGTGGGAGACGACCCCACAGGCTTAAACGAAGTGAGGATCGCCCTACCCAAGGGCGGCACGATCAGTCTGTCGGAAGTGACAGAAAAACTGCAGAGCACAGGGGCTGCCCAAGTGAGCCGCGAGAATGGACAAAGGCGAATCGTCGTCGAAGCCAACGTGAGAGGGCGTGACCTTGTGGGCTTTGTTGAGGACGCCAAAAAGGCCACTGAATCGCTGATTCCGCCCGGGTATTTTCCCCAGTGGGGTGGCCAGTTCGAGAATTTTGAGCGAGCCAGTCAGCGATTGATCGTCTTGGTCCCACTGGCTTTGGCACTCATTTTCTTTCTACTCTTTAGCAGCGTCCAATCGTTTCGGGTCGCGACGTTGATCTTTTGCAACGTTCCCTTTGCCATTACCGGTGGAGTCTTCGCCCTCGCCCTTCGAGGCCTCCCCTTCTCCATCTCAGCCGGGGTCGGTTTTATCGCCCTGTTCGGAGTAGCGGTCTTGAATGGATTGGTCATGACCAGTTGCATCCGGCAGTACCGAGCGCGAGGTCTCAACAACACAGAAGCCGTGGTCAGTGGAGCGCTGGACAGACTCAGACCAGTCCTCATGACAGCTACCGTAGCCAGTCTAGGCTTCCTGCCAATGGCCTTGGCCAACGGGGCGGGAGCCGAAGTGCAAAAACCACTCGCTTCCGTGGTCATCGGGGGAATTCTCACCTCCACCGTGATGACACTGTTCGTGCTGCCGAGTCTCCTCCATTGGGTCGGAGTCGAAACCGAGCCGGTCGCTCCCGACCAAGATTGAGGGAAACGATGGCTCAGGGGTCTCTCGATCAGTTAAAACGGTTGGTAAATGTCGTGGCGAGTTTCTTTTTGCGCGCTGGTGCTAAAGCTCTGACGGTAGCGCTCCCCACCCTGCCACACGATCGTCACCCAGTACTCCGAGGGGACTGCCACGTCGTAGAGAGTCACTTCGAGTTCAGTCGAAGGCCCACTCTGCTCAACCTGAATGCTCCCCACTGAGCTTTGGCCTTCAATTCTGACCCTCCTGACCTGTTGCCACTTCTTTTTGTCGGGCAATTGATACTCGTCGTAATACTCGTGTGCCACCACCGTAACGTTGGTGGTCTTTATGCCGTCGGCCGACGTCATTGTCGCCAGCAGCACTAGAATTAAAGGTAATAGTAAAGGCTGTATTCTCTTCATGCGGGTGTAGAATATCACATCGAACTCGCCAAATGGGCCAACAGGAAGAAATATCCCAACAGCTCATCACCAAGAGAGTCGCTCAAGAATCGGCTGTGGTGCCGTGCCTAGGCCCTGGACTGACCAGACAGAGGCTTCAGGGCCTTTATGAAGCAGAGAACGGCCAAAAGCCCCGGAACGCCGAGAGCGGCAAACCCCCCTAGGATCAACAGCATGAGATTTTTCATGAAGTTGTGGTTCACGGTGAGTCGCACTTTGCCAGCATCGCTCTCGGGATAGCTGCCTGAGAGTTGGTACTCGCCAGGTCGATCAATGTTGAAGTGGTAGATGCCATAGCCCTCTTTGCCCCCCCAACTGTAAGTGAAGCTCCCTACCTGGGGCTCCACAGTCACCGGCTCACCATCGGGGCCAGTCAGAGTCAACACCAATCCCTGTATATCCTCGTAGCTTCCCGTGGAAACACCAGCTTCAAGTTCATGGAAGATGTTGTAAGTGCCCACGTCCTGCAGGGCCAATGTTTGGGATCCCGGCATGTCTACAACCTGCATGTGTTCATTTATATCCCGTATCCCAAAGTAGATGATAGAAATAAAGCTCACTATTCCACCGAGACCAATGAGAAGAGCAAGAGAGAGCAGCTTGTAATTTGGGGTGCCTTTTTCCGTCATACGGGATCCTTCGGCACGAGTTTGCCCAAACCATTGGCTCAGAATTTGGGACAGTACTCCCAGCGACCGCGGTTCACTGCCTTTTCCCCACAACAAGGATGTTGTGACTGTGCCCCCAACTTCTCAGGTGTGAGAGTGTCCTGTGTCCATGTGCTTTGCCTTGTCACACTCCTGTGTGCAGCGGCCTGGGCTAAGCCGTTCCTCAGAGTTGACATCCGAAACGGTGCCAAGGTTCCCCCACAGTTTTCGGTGACCGGCAAAACCGTGCCCGGCAGCGCCGTGCTCATTCAGGTCAGCTCTTGGGACGGATTTGGAGCCGAGTTTGAGGTCGCAACCGATCGAAAAGGTCGCTTTGCTCTGCCCCTATCCATACCTTGTAAGACCATCACAACACACGTCGATATCACCGTCAGAGCCTATGATTTGCGCCGTGACTCTATGTCGGAAAAGTCTCGATACGTCATTCTCCGGAGGGACTTGCAGCCAGAGTGAGAGGGCTCTTGCTCGTTGAGGAATAGCCAGCGTGCGAAGGGCCCATCGCACGCTGGAAAGACTCCAGTGAGATCCTCACCGATACCACAGGCGCAACAGGGAGTTCCGCCGCTGCGTCCAAAAAATTAGTCCCATGCACTTATCCACCTTTCAAGCCGGGTCGCTGGTAGCTATCCTGGTGACATCGCTGATCGGGGGATACTACCCGCTGTTTCACCGCGACACGGTGGACAAGGAGGGCGGCCTTCCTCTGGGAGAGGCCTTCGCTTCTGGCGTGTTCCTGGCCCTGGCGGTGATGATGATGCTCCCCAACGGCGAGCATCTTTTCCATTTAGCCGATCCTCAGCAGACCTACCCCATGGCCCACCTTTTGACAGCCACAGCCTTTTTGTCGCTCTTGGCTCTGGCCCACATCATGGAGCAGAATCAGCGAGTGGGAAGTTCCATCATCCCTATCGTGATGACAGTGATGATCGCCATCCCTTCGTTTCTCCTGGGGACGGCCCTGGGGGTTAGCACGTCGCTGAGCGCCGTGGTGATCGCCGTGGCGATCATGGCCCACAAAGGCAGTGCTGGCTTCGCTTTGGCCCTGGCCATGGTTCGCAGTTCCTTGACCCAAACCCAGGCCGTGCTGATCTACCTGCTCTTTGCCTTCTCGACGCCAACGGGGATCCTGGTGGGGGCTGCTGTGCACGCTGACTTAACCGGGCCTTCGGTCCTTATGATAAAGGCCATCGTCCTCTCGCTGGCAGCAGGCGTGTTCCTGTTCATGGCAACCCTCCACGAACTGAAAGAGGCTCCCATGATCTCCTACTGCAACTCCTTAAAGGGCTTTTCTTTTATGGTTGCAGGTTTCGTCCTGACGGCCTTGGTCCGCCTGGCTCTCGGGATCGCTCACACCGGTCACCTACCCGACCACTGGAAGTAGCGGCCCAAACAGCGAAAACGACGATACCCGGTGTCAGTCCCTGACCTCATCAACTCCACCGAAGCTCCGCTCTGTCTTGAGCGACTCCAAGGCGTGCGCGGGAGCACCCTTGGCGAGATAGGCCCTCACCAAACCGCGATGAATCACTGGATTCTGGTAATCGTCTTTCGCCATCTTCTCTAGGGCGTGGAGGTATTTGTCGATCATTTTTCGCTGCACATAGAGTAGGAACAGATCGGTCTGGTCCGCTGGAGTCGCCTTGCCCTGCTTTTGCAGATTCTCGAATCGTTTTTCCGCTCGAGCCAGTTCTCTAGCGTGCAAGGTTGTGAGGAGCACAAAGGGATAGCGCCGAACAACGAGCTGCCCCCTGTCGTCTGTCACTTGCCATTTGTACAAGGAATTCTTGGCCAACTGAAAATCGCCGCGAAAGGGGTACTTAAAACGCGTTTCGGCGGTGTCGTGCTCAAAGAGAAACTCGTCCCATTCATTGAACAACTGTAGTTTGTATTGGCTGGCTCCAACGTCGCTCCACACGAAGACTGGTGGGAAGGCTTGAGCTTTCACGTAGCTGCTGAGAAAGGTCTTTTCGTTCTCGAAGGCACCGGGTGCCTCTGCCCCCTCGAACTCATTGCGGTTGAGCGCGCGGATCAACAGGTAAGGGATAGGGATCTCGCTGACCCCTCTATCCTTGGGTCTCTCCTGTCGCAGCTGACCTTCCGATGAGGTCTTAGTAAGAGCGCGAAAGCCCAACTTAGCCTGAGTATTCGAATCCACGATTTCACGATGCTGATCGTGAAAGTAGGTGAGAACCAGTTTCCCATTGTCGGATGTTCGGACCTCGTCCTCGGGATAGACCAATGTGAGCCAGTAAGCCGGAGCCCAATCGCTCTCGGGAGACTTGACCTCAACGACACCTTGAGAGAGAGCCACGATGGCGACTGGTGGGCTACTGTCTTGAGCGACACTGGGCATCCCAAGGCACAACACCAAGAGCATCATCGCAACGGAAAATAACGATTTTTTCATACAGAGACTTTGTAGGCCGAGCCGCCGAAGACCTTTCCCAGCAGACTCCAAGCCTCATCGCCCCCAAGCGTTTGAGCAGAGAAAGAAAAAGACCGCCCTCCTCTTCTTGGGGCGGTCTTTCGTCTCCAGATGGGAGTTGAGATTGTGGTCGCTATGCAGCTAAGGATTCCCGGCAGGTCGTTCTAATCTCTTCCATCATGGTGTCGACGGAGTCCCGTTCGAGCGCGAAAAAAAGCTCTTCTGCGAGTAGGTCCACAGCGCGATTGAGTTGACCACGGTCACTGTTGGACAACTGCCCACCACGCGTCTTCTTGAGCTGAATCAGGCCACGAATGAGGTGACAGAGGTCCTTGGGGTCGCCGCTGGTCAGTCTCTCTTGGTTGTTCTTATTTCTCTGTTTCCAGTTCTTGGAAAGAACAGTGGTGCAAGAGGTCAGATAGTCGAGAACCTCCCTGGCCTCATCCTCGTCTAAGATTTCACGAATTTGGTCATTCAGGTTCTTGCGACCCACCATGAGTTTAAGGTCTTCTCGGTCGAAATACATTGTTACGAAGACTGCTTTGGATCCTAAAATCTCTTTCTCTTCTATGGCTTTGATGGTTCCCACGCCGTGGGTTGAATGTGATACTGTGTCGCCTTGTTTAAACAGTTTGTTGCTCCTTGGGTTTATTTAGTTTACTAGTTAACTATATCACAATTATTCACCACTTGCAATCAAATTACGATAATGCTATAATCTCGGACTTTTCTCAAAAACCGTGGACCGATCAGTCCACGAGTGAAACTCTTGAGGCTCCGCACACCGCAACGGGCCCGATTTCGGACGCTATGCTATAGTCCGACGGATCTCCTGAGCCACCAATGAGGCCCAGGTAGCACACAGTGGTGGCCCTGGATGAAAACCGTCCGATGCCATCATCGCGGGCGAAAAGGGTCCGGCGAGATGGATGTAGCTACAATCGGCGCGCTCGCTGCACCATTGACGCAGGGCCTCGCTCAAAGCCGCCGCCCGCCCTCCGAGCCACCAACGCATAG
>CAZVVF010000291.1:0-5723 GCA_964630575.1 uncultured Burkholderiales bacterium
TGTAGCCCTTTTGCCTCAGAACGGTTCGTTGCATCACGCCGAACTTGTGCTGCTCATCCACAACCACCAGTGAGAGTCTCGCGAACTCAACATCTGGCTGAATCAATGCGTGAGTGCCAACGGCGAGGTCCACCTCGTGAGCGGCCAACTGACGCTTGACCTCGTCCTTTTTCTTCTTCTTGACCGATCCCGACAGAAAGGCTAAGCGGATCCCGGCAGGTTCGAGCAAAACCCGCAACTTCTGGAAATGCTGCTCTGCCAGAATTTCGGTAGGAGCCATGATGGCGGCTTGATATCCTTGACGAATGGCGCTCCAAGCGGCAAAGGCCGCCACTGCCGTCTTTCCTGAGCCAACGTCACCCTGGAGGAGCCTGTTCATGGGGGTTTTAGAAAGGAGGTCCTCCACCACTTCGTGGGCCACTCGAGATTGGGCCCCTGTAGGGGTGAACGGCAGAAGCGCAAAAAAATCTTCCGGGAGCATCCGCTCTTGGCGGTACACGGTGAGCCTAGGCTCAAGCTCGCGCGTGCGGCGCTGAAGCCCGATCTCCACCTGAAGCAAGAAGAGTTCTTCGTAGGCCAGTCGCCTTCGTGCCTCGGCCATGCCCACCGGCGTGGTTGGGAAGTGGTATTCCAAAAGAGCATCGCTCTTGGCCATAAAACCGCGACGACGTCGAAGCGAGTCCGGCAACGGGTCGATCATCTGAGGAGCCAGGCTCGGCACAGTCTGAAACATCAAAGAACGCATCCACTTTTGCGAGATACGCCCAGTCACCGGGTACACCGGAACCCAGCGACCGGCCAAACGATGGGCATCCTCCACCGACTCGATCTCTGGGCTCGCCATCTGAGGCTGCCGATACTTCCGCTCTATTTTGCCAAAGCAGTAGACCTTGGCCCCCTTCTTCAGGCCGTTGAGGACCCATTTCTGGTTGAACCAGATCAGATCGACGATGCCATCTGCGGTATGCAGAGGACAGGTCACTATCGTCAGTCCTTTTCGAGGTGTGCGAACGGCGGTCTTTCCGATCATCCCTTTGATCACGACGAACTCTCCCTCGGGCGCGGTCTGGGCGCTCACGACTTGCGTCCGGTCCTCCCAACGAAAAGGGAGATGCCCGACGAGGTCGTTCAAGGTCTCGATCCCGATCTTGCTGAGCAACTCTGCCATCTTGGGCCCTACGCCCTTGAGAAACATAACCTGAGTGGAAAGGTCGTAGCGAGAGTCTAGGACCGCCGGAGGGTAACTCGCCTTGGCAGGTTGGGGTGCCATCGGAGCGTCTCCCAGGATCCTACCGAGATGAAGTCCCGTCTCGGTGATCAGACGCCTGCGGGCTTCGCGACTAGCCTTTGCATAAGCGTGAGGGTCCAGGGTCCTCAACAGCGTCTTCAGAGTTTGGCCTTCGCTCTTATCCGGCCAGTCGGCGAGCCTGACGAAGCGCTCATCGATCACAGCCGTTAGGTTCTGACTATCCCGGCAACCGTCTCTGTACTCCGCGCGTAGAATATCTCGAAGATCGGCGCAGAAGGCACGGCCTTCCTCGCTCAGACCCGAAGCTAGGCTCAAGCCTGAGCTCCTAGAGCCGCCATATTCTCCCCGATGCGACCCAAAACGTCGCTCTCCAAGGCTTGTTCTGCAGCCCGAATACCGTTGCAAACGGTCGCTCGGTCGGCTCGCCCGTGACACTTGATCACGATACCCTTGAGACCCAACAGAATCGCCCCGCCGTGATCGGAGTGCGAGATGTCCTGCTTCAGGCTTCGCAGAGAGGGTCGCAGCATGAGACCGCCGAGTTTGGCTCTGGCGTTTGTGGTGGCCGCCTGCTTCATCCGCTTGAGAATGAACTCCGAGATAGCCTCGGCGGACTTCAGCATCATATTGCCCACGAACCCATCGCAGACAACAACATCGATACTCCCCTGAAAGATGGCACTGGGCTCCACGTTCCCCACAAAATTCAGGTCCGACTGAGAGAGCAACTCGTGCGTCTGGTTGACCAGGGTATTTCCTTTACCCGCTTCTGTCCCGATATTGAGAAGGCCGATTCTGGGGTTCTCGACCCCCATAACACGGCGCGAGTAAGTGTTGCCCATCCAGGCGAATTGCAGGAGATACTCGGGCTTGCAATCGGCGTTCGCGCCCAAATCCAGCGCCACCACCGGCTCACCTTCACTGGGAAGAAGCGCGGCTAAGGCCGGTCGGCGGATCCCCTTCAGACGACCGATCTCCAACAGAGCGATCTGGTGCAGAGCCCCAGTATTGCCCGCCGAGACTAAGGCTTGCGCCTTTCCGTCGCGGACCAAGCGTGCCGCCACCACCAGCGAAGCCTCGTGCCGCTTGCGCATGGAAGTGCCAGCAGACTCGTCCATTCTAATAAAATCGGAACAATGGACGATCTCGATCCCCCGGCGCCTGTAGAGCGGAGGGAGATGCCTCTTGATCGCCTTTTCATTGCCCACGAGCAAAATTTTCGCAGCCGAACGTCTCGACGCCTTAAAAGCGCCCTTTACGATCTCGGCAGGGGCATCATCACCCCCCATAGCGTCCACGGCAATGGTCATAGGACTTTCCATTTTACACCAAACAAGCAGAGCCTCTTAAACTTCTCGGTGAAAGTATAGCGCAAGGATTCGACACGCCACCACAAAAGTCACCACCTGTGAGTCAGAATCCGACCTCGATTGAGGACCGGTCAGCGATCGCCTTTGGTCTTGGAGCGGTGGCTCTCTGGTCGACGGTGGCCACAGCCTTTGAGATCGCCTTGGACCATGTCACACCACTTCAGCTGCTCTGGCTAGCCTCTCTCTTCTCCTGGATTCTCCTGAGCCTGGTCGCCGGCTTTCAAGGCACAATTTCGAGCCGACCCAAAAGAGACTGGATACGCGCTCTCGTTGCCGGGCTCCTGAACCCAGTCGGCTATTACCTCATGCTTTTTGCCGCCTACGATCGACTCCCCGGCCAAGAAGCGATGGCGCTCAACTACACCTGGGCCCTCGCGATGGCACTTCTCGCGGTGCCGATGCTCGGACACGCCTTGCGCCGGGTCGACCTGGTGGCGGCGCTGATCGCCTACGCCGGGGTATGGACCATCGCCACTCGGGGGCAGATCCTTCAAGTCCAATTCGCCAACGCTCAAGGTGTAGGGTTCGCCATCGGCTCAACCTTGCTATGGGCCTTCTACTGGCTCTTGAGCGCCCGAGACCCGCGCCCGCCCTTGCTCTCGCAATGGCAAAATTTCACTGTTGCTGTCCCCGTCCTTACCGTCATCGTGGTCAAAACCCACAGTTGGCAGGACATCGGATCTATCGGCGTGTGGTCGAGCCTCTATGTGGGGTTGTGCGAAATGGGTATCGCCTTTCTGCTCTGGCAAGAAGCGGTGAGACGAACCACCACCACCGCTCGGATCGCAAACCTCATCTTTCTCTCGCCGCCAGTGAGCCTCCTATTGCTGTATTGGGTGCGAGGTGAGGAGTTGACCCCATCGACCCTCGTGGGTCTGGCCCTGATCCTGGGGGGGTTGACGCTCCAGAACCTCTGCAAGAGAGAGAGTCAAGCAGCAAAGAGTTCCAAACCGGTCGAACCGTCGCACTCCTGTTGACGCAGAGAGAGCCAATCCTGACCGGCCACGATCACGTGGTCGACCAAGCGAAATCCCAACAGACGGGCCGCTCGAGACAGTCTACCGGTGAGGGCGAGGTCCTCGGGCGACGGTTCAGGGTCGCCAGAAGGATGGTTGTGAGCCACCAAGACCGCCGAGGCCCCCAACTCAATGGCCGGTCGAAAAACTTCCCTAGGGTGTACCAAACTCGCATCCAGGGTACCGATGCTGATGGTCCGTGACTCGATCAACCGTCGCCGTGTATCCAGGTAGAGTGCCTGAAAGTGCTCTCGCTGCAAGGCGCCCATCCAGGAGAGGTGAACGAGCGCGTCTTCTGGTCCGTGGATAGGTCGACCGCGCTGGGACTGCATGCGACGACCGAGTTCCAGCCCGGCCAAAACCGCCGAGGCCTTGGCCGAGCCCAGACCCTTGACCTGTAAACAATCATCGAGCGATGGGATGCTCGCGCTTCCGTCAGCTCTGAAGATCAGGCCCTCGAACAGCTCTGCCAACTCGAAAACGGAGGTTTTGCCGCTGCCTCGTCCCAGAATGAGACAGAGCAATTCCCGTTCGCTCAGAGTCCTCAGTTCGCCTCGCCTGAGTTTCTCTCTAGGACCCCATTCTGGGAGAAGGTCCCGCCTTGAAGGGTCCGAAGCTAGGTCCGGGTTCAGTCGATACATACATCATCTCCTCGTTACAAAACCCTAAGCTCAGCAGCCTAAGGGAGACTCGAACCGCCGTCCTCGCCTTCTATGAAGTACTGTAGGCTCGGCAGGTTGACCTGAGATGAACCACTTGTGAAAAGACTGTATCCAAAACATTGCACAATTATTAACCGGAGGTTCACCCGATACTATGGCAAATCACCAGGCTTTCGCCGGAATGACAAACGCGAATTACACCCCTCCACCCCCGCAGAACGAGCCAGTCCTCGACTATGGACCTGGCAGTCCGGAGAAGGCCCTCTTGCGGTCCTCCCTCAACGACTTCTTACAATCCGAGACAGAAGTGGGCATCCGAGTTGGCGGAAAGACTATCGAGACCGGCGACACCGCCGATATCATTCAGCCCCACAATCGACACCATATCTTGGGCCGATTTCACAAGGCTGACGACGCCACCGTCGACAAAGCCATCGCTGCAGCGCTCGAAGCGAAGCACGATTGGGCCCGCACCCCCTGGCAAGACCGCGTCGCCATCTTCCTGCGCGCCGCCACCCTTCTCAGCGGGTATATGCGTCCCATCATGAACGCCGCTACGATGCTCGGTCAGAGTAAGACCGTCATCCAGGCGGAGATCGACTCGGCCTGTGAGATGGTCGACTTCCTCCGCTACAATGCCTACTTCACCTACCGCCTGTATTCGGAGCAACCTTGCTCCACCACCAACGAGTGGAACCGGACCGACTACCGTCCACTCGAAGGTTTCGTTTACGCCGTGACCCCCTTCAACTTCACGGCCATCGCCGGTAACCTCCCCACGGCTCCGGCCATGCTCGGTAACACCGTGGTCTGGAAACCAGCTTCGACCGCGATGCTGAGCGCCCACTACTTGATGGCGCTACTCCGTGAGGCTGGACTACCACCTGGCGTGATCAACATGGTCCCTGGGTCAGGTCCTCTCATCAGCGAGCGAGTGTTGGCTCACAAGGAGTTCGCGGGTCTGCACTTCACCGGCTCCACCGACGTCTTCAACAGTATGTGGAAGAGCGTCGGAAAGAACATCGGCAACTACCGCGGCTACCCTCGCCTCGTTGGCGAAACCGGTGGAAAAGACTTCATCGTTGCCCACCCCAGTGCCGAGCGTCTCGAGCTTATCACGGCCATGGTCAAAGGGTCTTTCGAGTATCAAGGGCAGAAATGCTCAGCAGCCTCGAGAGCCTATATCGCTCAGTCTGTTTGGGACGATATCAAAGACCAGCTCATCGAAGAGACCCAATCCATACCGGTTGGGGACGTCACCGATTTCACCAACTTCATGTCGGCTGTCATCGACAAGAGCGCCTACGACCGCGTCAGCGGAGCCATCGAAAGAGCCAGAGCGCACAAGGATGTCACCATCATTGCCGGAGGCGAACACAGTGAAGAGCCGGGCTTTTTCATCCAGCCCACCATCTTGCTGACCACC
>CAZVVF010000292.1:0-5710 GCA_964630575.1 uncultured Burkholderiales bacterium
GACCTATACCCGACTCAAGGAAGGAGAAACTCTCAACACCGGTCGCTGGTTATAGTCAGCGTCGGAGTTTTTTCTCGGAGGTGCACCATTGGCTCTAAAAATTCAGTCTACCGGACGACGTTTGGGATATTTCTCATTTCTGGCGTCACTCTTTATTTTGACCCAAAGCCTTTGGGCCGCGGCCGACGGCTCCACCAGTCGGCTTGAGATCCCAGAGCCCTCGATCTTTCTCACTCCCGAGGCGGTCTCACTGACGGTGATCAAGGCTACTCCGGAGGACTTGGGATTCAGGAGCCTGTTCGACACTGCCTGGAAGGCCCTATCGGGTGCCGACGGTGTGGGTTCCAACTTTCTCTACAAGGCGATCCTGACCAAGATTCAAGGTGATGACTCCAACGCTTTCTCCACCCTTTTGCCGGCTCAGTTTGTGAGAGTCGACTCGCTCAGCGACGAGTCTGATGAGCCCCACCCCACCACCGTGACCACAATCAGCGGCTGGCCGGGGATCCAGACCTTCTGGTACATGATGCAAGACAAAGGATCCGATGGGACGTCCTTTCCCAAAGTGGAACTCGACTATGCCACCTTGATTTTGCGGGAAGGCTACGAAGACCCCACCAAAGGACGCGTCTTAACCCGCCTAGACGGTACCATTGCGAGCTTCCCCTCGACCCAGAAGGCCGAGTATGCCGTCCAGCGTTTCCAAAAGGGTGAGGTGAAGAGCCCAACCCCTGAGTTCGGAGAACTCCTGGCAACTCTGGACACCTCGCACGACACCTATGGAATCTTGGTCAACAGACGAGGATCGGCTCTGCGGCTCCTCCGCTGGCTCAACAAGGGTGACGTCGACCGCGCCGAAGCGGCCGTGGGCAAAGACCGAATGAAGAGGATCCTGGACACCGTTCAATCCATGACCTGGGAGGGCGATCTCGTCTCTGACGATGAGGTCAAATTCATCGTCCGTTTCCGCACCACCACACCGGAAGCGAGGACGGAACTCGCCAGTATGCTAAAAGAGGTGAAAGCCGTCCTCGCCTCCTACGGCCGGGCGGGCAAAATGGAGACCTCCGGTCTGGACAACGAACTCTACGTCAACTTTGAAATGAAGGGCTACCGGGAAATGCTGGTGGGCTACATCGACCGCAACTTCTAGACCCCGTCAGTTTTCCAGATTGATATCCAGAATCCGCACGTCATCCTTGGGAACTCCCTTTTCCATCGCCGGCAGCCACTGATATTCCAGCAGTCGTGCCAGGATGACAACATCGGCGGTTGGATCCCCGGAGGTGTTCAAGAGGGTCGGTTCATAGGTTCCGTCTGCAGCGATCTTGAACTCCGCCTTGACCGACACCGACTCCAGGTTGGGGAAGCGCTCGCTCAAATTGAATTCCGGCTGTGAGATCGGCATGGCTCGTCGGGTCAGAAGGCTCTTCTGACCGTTCTCCCCCGTCTTCGACTCCGCTGGGGACTCAGCGGTCACCCCCCAACCTCGAGGAGTTCTCACGGGCTCTGGGGACGCCACATCGGGTTTACTCTTTTGGGGGCTTTGACTCCTCACGGGAATCCGCTTCGGAGCCTGGGGATAGGCTTTGCCTAGATTGACCTTGCGGGTAGCCGAATCTGTCTCCACCTTTTGCTGCTCCGAGCCCTCGGGCACAGAGGCAGAACTTCGGCTTGCGTTCTGGGGAGATGGCGGCAGAGTTGGCAGAGGGCTCACAGAGCGCGAGGAGCTATTTTGCCCCGGAGATGGGGGCGCCTGAGACTCGCTTGGACGAACCTTGAGAGGACGAGTCACAACCGTTCTGACGCCCGTTTCCAAGGATACCACGGCCTCCTGAGAAACCGCTTGGAGCAAGAAATAACCCCCCACAGCGAGGAAGCCGTGCAAGACCAGAGAAGCCCCTAGAGAGCGGCGTGATAGATTCATCAGCAAACCCTACGAGCCAACCGATTACCCCAAACCGGTGCGATGGCCTCAGAGGTGCTGATTTTGCTAGCGATTACGGGTTTCCGTTGGCAAAGTTCGGGTATAAGCGTCGTGTACTTCATGGTCTTACGGATCAGAAACAGGTGTAGATGTATGATAGAAGCAGGCAGTAAAGTTTTCCACTCGCTCCACGGAGTCGGTACCGTCCTCTCAATCGAAGAAAAGATCGTGTTGGGGCAACCCACAACTTTCTCAGTATCATCCTTCGGTGATGATGGACTCAAGATTATGGTTAATCTTAACAAGAAAGAGAAGATGATTCGACCTCTCGTTGACCTTGAAGAGGTCCCTAAAGTCTTCGACCACCTTCAGAACTGGGATTCGGATCTCCCCACCAAAGCTCCCACCCGGTACAGTATGAATCTTGGCAAGCTAAAATCCGGCGATATATTCTCCCTTTGTGAAGTCATCAAAGGCCTGACCGCCTTGAGCGAAACCCGAAAGCTCTCCCCCAAAGATCAAGTCATGCTAGAGCAAACCCGCAAGCACTTAGCCCAAGAGCTGAGCTTTGTAAGAGAAGTCGATGCTGAGGAAATGGAAGAGATTATCGACACCGCGTGTCGCTGTTCCCAGAACTAGACTACTAACCGAGCAGATTGTCTTACAAGAGAGACTCCTCACCGTGAGGAGTCTTTTGTTTTTCTCCGATCAGTATCAGTGGCTCAAGCCTGGTGACGCTGAAGGTCCCTTTTCACCATCATCTCCACGAGCTGCTCCACGGCGACCTGGGGTTGCCAGCCCAGCTCTTCCTTAGCCTTGCTCGCGTCACCGCACAGCAATTCGACTTCGGCCGGGCGAATGAAAGCAGGGTCGACCTCGACGTAGTTGCGCCAATCGAGATCGGCACACTGAAACGCCATGTCGCAAAATTCTCCTACAGAAGTGGTGCGACCCGTTGCCACGACGAAGTCCTCTGGTTCGTCTTGTTGAAGCATGCTCCACATGGCTTCCACGTAGTCGCCAGCAAAGCCCCAGTCACGCCGTGCGCTCAGGTTGCCCAACTTCAAGACGTCTTGCTTTCCTGTCTTGATACGAGCCACAGCATCGGTGATTTTTCGGGTCACGAATTCAACTCCGCGCAAGGGAGACTCGTGGTTGAAGAGGATACCGCTGCAGCAAAACATGTTGTAGCTCTCTCGGTAGTTGATGGTAGACCAATGTCCGAACAGCTTGGCTACCCCGTAAGGACTGCGAGGGTGAAAGGGTGTTGTCTCTCTCTGCGGGGTCTCCGCCACCTTACCGAACAGTTCCGAGGTTGAGGCTTGGTAGAAGCGAATTCCGGGATTCACATGACGGATGGCTTCCAAGACTGCAGCCACCGCGACTCCTGTAACCTGAGCCGTCAAAAGAGGCTGTCGCCAACTGGTCCCAACAAAACTCTGAGCCGCCAAGTTGTAGACCTCGTCTGGCTGGGATTCCTTGAGGGCCGACAGCAGAGAGGAGAAATCACCGAGGTCTCCCTCCAGAAGATGTACCCGGTCAAGGATCTCAAGCTCCTCCAGACGCCAGGTTGTAGAACTCGCCCTGCGAGCCAAAAGGCCGAATACGCGATACCCTTTGGCCAAAAGAAACTTGGCCAGATAGGCCCCATCCTGCCCTGATATCCCCGTCACTAGTGCGGTTTTTGACACGTTGCTCTCATCCGATCTTCCATCAATTCATCCAGTAAACGGTCGAGTCCCAGTTCACTTTCCCAGCCGGTATGGCTTCTAAGTTTGCTCAGGTCAACCCGCTGGGGCTCCCCACTTTCCGCTCGAAAGCGTTCAGCAGAGACCTGAAGTTCCACCCTTCGCCCGCTCTTTTGGATCAATCGGGCAAGAATCTCACGAAGGGAGTGTGGACTCCCGCTGGCCAGGTTGTAGACCTCTTGGGCACGCCCCTGCTGCAAGAGAGCTCGATATGCGCGGATCACGTCGTCGACGTGAAGAAAGTCTCGATAGACATCCAGATTGCCGACCTCCACGGTGCCCCCCGTGGGCGCAAGAGCTGCGATCTGATCCGCCATGGAGGGCAAAAAGTAGTGGGGACTCTGCCCAACGCCAGAGTGGTTGAAGGGGCGAACGACCAGAGCATCCGTCGCGGTCCGACGCCCCCATTCCAGAACCGCCGACTCGGCGGCCAATTTACTCGCGACGTAAGGCGAGGTTACGGCAACAGGCGTGCTCTCGGTCACCGGACCGACCGCGTCTCCATAAACGGAGCCGCTTGAGACATAGAGAAAACGCCCCTTCCAGTGGGCGGCGGTGAGCGCTTCGGTGAGGTGGATCGAACCCATCACGTTGACCATCCAGGTCTCGCGAGCCTGAGACCCAGACAAGAGTGGACTCGACTGGGCGGCCAGATGAAGAACCCTATCAAAGGACTCGTCAGAGACTAACTGCTCAACGGCTTCTGTGGTCGACTCGTGGTCTGTGAGGTCGACCTCTGCCGGCCAGGGCAAGACATCCGTCCACGAGCGCCGAATCACGCCCCCGACAAAACCGGTAGAACCCGTGACCAAAACTTTTTTCAGCTCCGCCATGGCGGGCTGTTCTCGTAAGCTGACGTCTAGCCTGCTTCAGGTCAGCCGAGTGGCTCGAAGAGGATATTGAGATGGCTCTCTACGAAGCCAAAGCTGGGAATCAGGCCCTCTCACCCGACGCTCGAGCCTGGCTGGAGGAGCTCGCCCGAACCATCGACGTGGACGAAAGGATACAGTCTTGCAGCTTTTCAGTGGAGAACAGTTTCAAAAGGCATGGTCTGACTTACCACCCCAACTGCGAGATTCACCCTTTCTAGAGGCTCGTAAGGCGGGGCTCACTCTGAAGCTAGAGAGCCTTCAGGCCACCGGGTCCTACAAGGTTCGAGCGGCCCACACCCTGGTTCGGGATCGCGATCCCAACGCCAACGGGATCGCCCTCTCCTCCTCCGGCAACTTCGCCGGCGCCTTCACCTGGGCTGCCGATCAGCTCAAGGCCCAGGCCCACCTGGTGGTCACGCCGTCGGTGAAGCAACGAAAGATGGATCTGGCGAAGCTCTACCCCTGCCGTGTTCATCTTTGCGGCCCCACCTATGAGTCGAGATTCGAAAAGCTCGATGAGTTGCAGAAGTTGGGCATTGAGAGCATAGACCATCGGACCAACCACAAGGTGTTTCTAGGACACTCCACCGTTGGTTGGGAGTGTCTGCGCGAAAAGAGTAAATTCGAACGAGTTCTGATCCCTGTGAGCACCGGTGGCCTAGCCGTTGGGGTCGCTTCGGCCTTGCGCTGGGGAGGATTTAAAGGCGAGATTCTGGGGGTCCAACCAGCCGGGAATCCCACCCTCTTTGAATCCTGGAAGGCCAACACCCCCGTTCGGTCCGAGACCGCGAACACGGTCTGCGATGCCCTCACCGCGACCTCGGTCCCGCAACAGACCTTCGACCTGATCAAAGGCCTGCTCGACGGTATCCTCTCAGTGAGAGAAGAGTCCGTCATGCGCGCGGTTGGGTTCTTGGCCCTTGAGGAGGGAGTGGTGGCCGAACCGGGAGCCTGCGTTGGTATCGCGGCGCTCTTGGAACAGCAGAGACCGTGGAACGGCAGCTTGTGTTTGATCACCGGGCGCAACCTGGATTCGGCAACTCTGCTGGAAGGGGTTCACGCCTGGACGAGTCGCCCCGCTTAGGAACCCCCTCTTTGACCAGGCCCATGACCTAGCGCGGAGAATTGATAGACCTATATCATTGCGGAGGTAAGGCCATGTT
>CAZVVF010000293.1:0-5710 GCA_964630575.1 uncultured Burkholderiales bacterium
GCGGGAACTCATGGACCAGGCCTTGGAGTCGGCAGACTATCACGCAAAGCGTGAGCGCTACGCCAAGGAGAACGAAGGAAACCCCGTCAAACGTGGGATGGGGATAGCAGCCTTTTTTCACGGCTCTGGCTTCACTGGTGGTGGAGAGCAGAATATGGCCTCTATCGCGGGTGTCGAGGGGACAGCCGAGGGTAAGGTTCGGGTCTTAGCTGCCAGCACCGAGATAGGGCAGGGCGCCAAGACTATCTTCAGTCAGATTGTAGCCGACGCCTTGGAGCTTCCTTACGACATGGTTGAGGTGGCACGACCCGACACCGACGATGTTCCAAACTCGGGTCCAACCGTGGCATCGCGAACGTGTATGGTCGTGGGCAAGCTCGTGCAAACGGCTTCGCTGGCTCTCAAGCAGAGTTTGGTTCAAGAGATGGGCATGGACGAGGATTACACCCCTGAGGTTTTTGCTCAAGCCTGTAAGGATTACGTGGCCAAGCACGGTAAACTGCGCCGCTACGCGCAATACCAGCAGCCGGCCAACATCGTGTGGTCGGACGATACCTACATAGGGGATGCCTACGGGGCTTACGGATGGGCTATCTACGTGGCTGATGTGAGCTTTGATACCCGAACCTACGAAGCTCGGGTTCACGATTTTGTGGCTCTTCAGGAAGTGGGCAAGGTGCTCCACCCGATCATGGCCGAGGGTCAGGTTCAGGGAGGCGTCGCCCAGGGTATCGGTTACGCTCTCTACGAACGGGTCGTCTACAACACCGGGCGCATGATGAACGGTCAGATGACCAACTACATCATGCCCACGGCCGTGGACATTCCTGTGATCCGAGTCCTCTTCGCTGAGCAGCCCTACGCCTGCGGGCCCCAGGGGGCCAAGGGCGTTGGAGAGTTGCCGATCAACGGACCGGCACCGGCTGTGCTCAACGCGATTGAAGACGCCACGGGTGTTGCGGTCAACCAGATTCCTGCGACCCCTGAGATTTTGATGAAAGAAATGGAGGCTGCGGGTGTCTGCTAAGAAGTGCTACAGCTTTGAGGTCAACGGCGAAGAGAAGAGTGTGAACGCTTTTCCCGCGAGCCGTTTGCTGGATGTTTTACGAGAAGACTTGTGCCTGACAGGATGCAAGGAAGGCTGTGGTGAGGGCGAGTGCGGAAGCTGCTCTGTATTCCTCGATGGCGCGATGGTCAACAGTTGCTTGGTCCCCATCGCTCAGGTCGAGGGTGCCAAAGTGGTGACCGTGGAGGCCTTGTCGGATGACCCTCTCGGTCGGATCTTGCAGAAGAAATTCTTGCTGCACAACGGCGCTCAGTGCGGAATCTGCACTCCGGGTATGCTGGTCGCGGCCGTGACCCTCTTGCGCCGCAACCCCTCGCCGAGCCTGGCTGAAATACAGGATGGTTTGGGCGGCAATCTGTGTCGCTGCACCGGTTACAAAAAAATATTTGATGCCGTGGCCGATGCTGCCAAGGTGGCCCGAGAGACAGGCGTTCTGGAAGGAGCCAAGGCATGAGAGCTTACGTTCCCGACTACGATGTCGTGACTCCCGATACTCTGGCTGAGGCTCTCGAAATGTTGGCCTCGAAGCCCGATTTCTACCGTCCTATGGCCGGCGGCACAGACCTTATGGTGGTTTTTAGTGCCGGACATCAGCCCTACAAGAATTTTCTTTCACTGCACAAGTTCGACGAGCTGCGCGGGATCAATGTGACGGATGATGAGATTGAGATTCGCGCGCTCTCGACCTACACCGATGTGCGCTATCATCCGGTTCTAAGGGCTGAGTTTCCGATGCTGTGCCAGGCCGCTGCCGAGAGTGGAGCCGGAGCTATCCAGAACCGTGGGACAATAGGTGGTAATATCGGCAACGGCTCCCCGGCAGCCGATACCCCACCGGCGCTCGCTGCCTACCATGCCGAGATCGACTTGGTCTCCAAGGATGGCCTGCGCTCCATGGCCTTTCGAGATTTTCAAACAGGCTACAAGAAGATGGACCTGCGACCTGGGGAGCTGATACAGGGTGTGCGAGTTAAGCGCAAACCTGGCCGGATTCACTCCTACAACAAAGTCGGTACGCGCAAGGCTCAGGCTATCAGTAAGGTTTGTTTCGCCGCTTGTCTGAGAGTGGTCGACGGCCTGATTCAGGAGGCGGGGATCGCCTACGGAAGCGTGGCGCCAACGGTGGCTTGCTGCACGGCGCTTGAAAATCGTCTCAACGGGCTCTCGTTGAGCGCAGCGTCGGCTCTCGACGCACAAGAAGTGAGAGAATTGACCGGTCAGAGTATCGCGCCTATCGACGATATCCGCTCGACCGGAGAGTTCCGACTCAAGGTAGCCAAGAACTTGGCTGTTGACTTTATAAAAAACTTGGAGAAAACGAATGTCTAGTGTCACTGTTACCACATCCCTCACCGCCGAGGACACCCGCGCGGTCTTCGATCATTTGGCCGTAGCCAACAAGGCTTTCACCTCCATCTACCCCGGTGAGATCGCCGATCGACAGCCTGTGCACACGGTCTACGGTGGGGCTCAACTCTTTCGTTCGGACCGCACGCTTCGAATGGGAAAGGCCGCCCTGGAAACTCTCAGAGCTTTTAGTGATGGTCCGATGGACTTCTTGGATGCCGTCGACCCGCTTCACGACTACAGTGAAGAGTTCGCCGAAACCCTCTACAATCGAGTCGTCCACAAACTCGAGACTGAACCGGTGGAGGATTTTCGCATCGACTTTGAGGACGGTTACGGCAATCGTCCTGACGACGAGGAGGACGGCCACGCGGTTGCCGCAGCACAGGCGGTCGCTCAGGGAGCCAAGGATGGCACTCTGCCCCCCTTCATCGGTATCCGTCTCAAGCCGTTCAACGAGGAGTTGAAGGCTCGCAGTATTCGGACCTTGGACATTTTCATCACCGCTCTACACGAAGCCACCGGGGGCAACATTCCCCAGCCTTTCTATGTGACTTTGCCCAAGATCACAGTGCCTGAACAAGCCGCTGCGCTGGCCGACCTGCTCGACAAGCTCGAGGCCAAGCTGGGCATGAAAGCCGGCACCTTGGAAGCGGAGTTGATGATCGAGACGCCTCAGTCTATCTTTAGCTCCGAGGGTGGCGTACCGCTTCAGCGCATGGTCGCGTCGCTGCGTGGGCGCTGTCGAGGGGCTCACTTTGGAACCTACGATTATACCGCGCAGTGTCAGATCACCGCTGAATACCAAGACATGCTTCACAATGCCTGCGACTTCGCTCGTTCGGTCATGCAGGTGGCTTTGGCCGGTACCGGCGTTTGGCTCTCCGACGGGGCTACCAACGTGTTGCCGGTGCCCCCGCACCGCGGAGACCTGACTCCAGAGCAAGAGGAAGAGAATCGGGCCGTGGTCAGGGACGCTTGGGAGCTTCACTACCTCCACGTGCAGAATTCGCTCGTGAAGGCCTACTACCAAGGGTGGGACCTGCACCCGGCTCATCTCCCCACGCGCTATGCGGCGATCTACGCTTTCTTTCTAGGGGGACTTGAGTCGGCTGGCAACCGATTGAAGAACTTTGTGGAAAAAGCGGCCCAAGCCACTTTGGTCGGGGATGTCTTCGATGACGCCGCGACCGGGCAGGGCTTGCTGAACTTCTTCCTCAAGGCCATCAACTCCGGAGCGGTCACAGAGGACGAAGTGACCGCGGCCACCACTCTGACCAAGGAAGAATTGGAGACCCGTTCCTTCTTGAAGATCTTAGAAGGGCGAACCAAATAGCTCTCTTCTCGACTTCGAGTCGGTAAGACTTTCCCACGGGGTCGCGCAGCAGCATCTCCCAAATGTAGCAGAGCTCTTGAGTCAGGGTGGCAAGGACCTTTGACGCTTGGCAACGCGATAGCGTTGCCGAGTGATCATTGTCTGTCCAGGCCTCTGTAAGGGGTCACCACCCGGCTCTGGTTTGCAGCGCGTCTTGAAGACCACGGGCAATACCGAGCGGCCATTTGCACCTCGATATCCTTGCTAGAGACCTCGGAACTCTGCCGAACACCTGTGTCACTTTGGTTTTGGAGAAATTGATTGAGCTCTGTCACGAACGGTGAGGGTAGCAACTACCCGAAGCTATGGACAAGGCAACGGCTCGCGAGCCCCGGGAAAAGGGGTCGGCTGCTAAACCGGGGAAAAGCTCGCCATGAGAACCGACTTACTGTTGAAGCTTTTATTCTTCTTCGGTTGTGTGCTGTGCCCGGTTTGGGCCGAGACAGCGGCTGAGAATTTGGAGAACGCTTGGGCTCACGAAGACCTCCAAGCGACGTCGGCCCTCTACGCGCCCGGAATCTGGAAGACGGAAAACGATGGGGGCCTGGGGCTGTTTCAGCAGATTCAACGCAAGGGACTGGAGTTCAAGCTGGTCAGAGAGCATGCTGAGGGTAACCGGGTGGTTGCTGTGTACGATGTCTGGCGCGAGGGGCGCCGAGTGGACCGAGTCTTCACGTTCTTTGTTGACGGCAAGGTCTGGGCTCATACCGAGAACGAGAGCCACTCCGTCTATTTCCTCGCTGGCAAGCTCCCTCCCCGTCTCACTCTTTCGGAGCTTTCGGGGACACCAGAGTTGGTCAGTTGTGGCCGTCGATGGCTCGCTGGGGAAAGCACTGGCAAGCCTGAGATCGACGAGGTCTTGAGCGAGTCGACCTTCGAGTTGACGAACTCCTATCTGCTAGAGGCTCTCGGGCGCGCCCTGGTCGTCTACGGCGATGATGAGTACGGGCTGATTCTTGAGCGCGACGACAAGGGGTGGGTGGTCCTCGGCGCTACCTACGGACCGAGCATCAGGAGCTTGCTCCCGAAGGTCGAATCTCATCCCATTCTGCTAGATTGATCTCTCTCTTGAGTCTTGCCCTGAGCCCAGGGGCAGGAGGCTTCTCCTGTCCGGCCAAGGGGTGAGCGACCGGGGGAGCCGAGACAGGACCCAACCTATGACAATCTCTGAATCATCGATGGAGAGCGAACGCCTACAGGCCTTGGCCGCGCTGGGTGCTCTCAACCTCGAGCCTGAGCAGGAATACGACGATCTCGTCGCTCTGGCCGCTGAGATATGTCAAACGCCCTCAGCGGCACTCTCCTTCGTCGATCGAGACCGGGTTCGCATCAAGGCTATTTACGGTGGCAGTGCCCAGGAATTTGCCCGCGAAGGCTCCCTTTGTGATCGGACTATTGCAAGCTCCGAACTCTTTCAGATCACCGACACCTTGGAGGATGAGAGCTTTCGCGATAGCCCGCAAGTCCAGGGGCCTCCTTTCGTCAGGTTCTATGCCGGAGTTCCCATTATCGGTAGCGCCGGCCATCCTTACGGCAGCCTCTCTGTGATGGACACAAAGCCGAGAGTCTTAACCTCCGGCCAGCGTGCAGGTCTTGAGCGCGTCGCGCGCTTAGCGACCGTACAGCTTGAGGGGGCGCCAAGAAAGATGAGGTTCCAAGAGGCCCACACTCGCTTTCAAGCGATCGTGAAGGGCTCTTTGGAGGTCGCGATTATCACCACCGATATCGACGGGCTCGTGACTGTTTTCAACCCCGGCGCGGAGAAAATGCTCGGTTACAGAGCTGATGAGCTCGTAGGTCGTGAGAGGGCCTCGATATTTCACCTCGCCGAAGAGGTCGAGGCCCGATCGCGGGAACTCTCCGAGATCGAGGGCAGGGAGATTTCAGGCTTCGAGGTCTTTCTCTACTTGGCCAACAAAAAG
>CAZVVF010000294.1:0-5708 GCA_964630575.1 uncultured Burkholderiales bacterium
TGCCAACAAAGTTTTTGTTGAGTGCGTTGGCGGTGACCTCACCGTTAAGATCGAGGACAACACCGAAGACGGTCTGGGTGTTTACCGCGAGCCGGTGGAGCAGCCCAACCAGGCTCTGCACGATGCCAAGATCTTCTACCACGACTCAGAGGAGCTGATCCTTCTCAAGATCCTCCCCTACCGGGAAGAAGTTTGGCGCTACCTCGTTTACAACACGCGCAATAAGTCCGTTCAGAGGATCGACCAGCTCGGTAGCAGTTGCGTTATGCTCCCTGAGAACCACGGGATGGTCTTCCCTGGTGGCTATTATTTGCTGGAAGGTGCTCTCAAACTTTTTGAAGGAGAGTTCGAGGGGCTGGTCTTGGCCCGCCCCCCCTTGGCCTCACCCAACGGGGAAGATATCCTCTACGTGTTTCGCAACCCAGAGACGGTCGAAACGGTCATACTGGCCTACAACCTCGTCTCCCGCGAGATGAGCACCCCCATTCGGTGCAACGGATTCAGTAACTTTGACGATGGCACCATGGTGATCTTCCGTTCCGACGAAAACCAGGAGCCCTCCAAAGTTCACCCTCTTCAGATCTGGCAAACCCCATTCATGTCCGCCGAGAACTACGAGTTGGCGCCGCGCTCCGGGGCCTATATCGAGAAGATCGGCAATGCCGAACTCGTCCGCGGTGTGTCTGACACCCTCTCCATCGCGCGCCGTATCCGAGAACAGACGCCTTCGACGATCACCTACAACGACCTCATTCGGTCCGTCACCCGAGCGCTCGATACGCACCACTGGCTCAACCACGAAGAGGTCGGAGAGATCGACGGCAACCTCAAAGAGGTCCGCCAAACAGCAGAACTTGTTCTGCAAGAGTTCGACAAGGTCGAAAAACTTCGTCAGCAGGCCAAGAAGAACGCCGAAGAGATCGATGCTGAGATGAAAACGCTCCGGCGAACCTGGCGATTCGAAGACTGGGACGAACTCGACCCCTTCGTTGCCGCCCTCGATGGGCTCCGCTCCATGCGAGGCAAGATCATCACGGTGAAAGAGGCCAAGTACGCCCTGCTTGAGCCGCTCGACGCCGCCGAGCAAGAAGTCATAGAAAAGTTCGACGAAATCAGCGGGGCCGCTGTGACCTTTCTGGTGGAGAACGATGCCTTTGCTCCGTACCGACAGCGTATCGAAAGCGTCGAGGTCCAGGTCGCTGAGGTCAAGAAAGCGACCGAGGTCAACCCCCTCTCCGAGGAGCTCGGCGACGTCTCCAAAGGGCTTGAGATCCTCCAGGAGATCGTGGCCACCCTAAAGGTGGACGACCCCACCCTGAGGACTCAAATTCTAGAACAGATCTCGGAAGTCACCAGCCTTCTCAACCGGGTTCGCGCTCAGGTTCTCAACGCTCGAAAGAACTTTGGCGAGCGTGAGTCGATGGCCGAGTTCTCGGTCCAGTTCAAACTCTTCAGTCAAAATGTTCAAAGTGCCCTGTCCCTCGCTGACACACCGGAAAAAGTTGAGGAATCTCTGTCCTCGTTGCTCCTCAACCTAGAGGAACTGGAAGCCAAGTTCGGAGAGTTCGACACTTTCCTCGAAGACCTATACTCCAAGCGCGAAGAGCTCATGTCGAGCTTCGGCGCCAAAAAGCAACTGCTCTCCGATCAGCGTCAGCGCCGAGTCGATCAACTGCTCTCTGCTGCCGACCGAGTCCTAGAGGGAATCGTTCGGCGGGCCACCACGCTTCAAGACAATGAAAAGCTAAACACCTTTTTCGCCTCAGACCCCATGGTCATGAAAGTGCGCGACCTCTCGGACAAGCTGCGTTCCCAAAACAGTGATGTCAAAGCCGAAGAACTGCTCGCACGACTCAAGGTCGCCCGCCAAGACTCGGCTCGCGGCCTGCGTGACCGCCAAGAGCTTTTTGAGGGTGGCGACAATATCATCAAGCTTGGCCGTCACCGCTTCAACATCAATACCGAGCCCATGGACCTGTCCCTGGTGCCTCGCGATGGGGGAATGGCCTACCACGTCACCGGAACCGACTTTTTTGAGCCGATCACCGATGAGGGATTCGCCCAAACCAAGGAGTTTTGGAACCAAGAGTTCGTCTCTGAGACCGCGGACGTCTACCGTTCCGAGTACCTCGCCTTCTGCCTCTTGGAGGACATCCAAAAAGGCGAGCATCCAAGCCTCAATCTCCAAGGACTCTTCAAAGCTCATCTAGAGGGCCATGGCGAACTCCTGAAGATCGTGAGGGAGTATGCCGGCGAGCGATACGATGAAGGCTACGACCGCGGTGTCCACGATGAAGACGCCGTCAAAATTCTGGACAAAGTCTTGGGGCTCTATCGCGCGGCTGGACTTCTGCGCTACACAGCTCGTGCCCGCTCTGCCGCGATCTTGACCTGGGTTTTCGGTGTCCCACCCAAAACCAAAGAGACCTGGCTCAATCAAGCCCGCAGCATGGCGCTGCTCAAGAGCATCTTTTCTAGCTCCAGCGACTCGGACTCCTTCCACAAGGAAGTCACCCAAAGGATCCTCGAGTTTAGCAACAGTAAGGGATTCGATCTTCCCGAGCCGGTGGCCCAGCAGTCTGCTCAATATTTGATCGCTGAGCTGGGTGAGAAGGAGCTCCGGTTTGTCACCTCCGGTGACGCAGCCAGGATCATGAAAGGCTTCCAGGCCCACCTCGAAAAGGGTCTCCATTCCGACGTATTCTACTCTCACCTCAACGCCCTGAAAGGCCAAGTCGAGCGACAGTACGACCTCTGTCTCACCTGGATCTCGAGCTTCGTGGGCAGCCTTGGCAAGGGTAAAGAGAAAACTCTGGCCCGAGCGGTTCTCGTTCAAGAGGAGGCTGCCGTGCTCCTGATGACCGACAAGCTCGTCGACAGAGAGATATCCTCCGCCGCAACCGTCGTGAAGATCAAAGAGCTTCTAGGCCAGCACAGCAGTATTTCCGAAGGCGTTCTGGAGGTTCGACTCGACGAATTCTTGAGCAGACTCGAGACCTTCCGCCACCAAAACGTCCCCGCCTTTCGCAGCTACCAAAAGGCACGCCGCACTCTGATGGAGGAAGAACGCTACCGGCTACGTCTCGACGAGTATGCTCCTAAAGTCATGAGCGCCTTTGTGCGCAACAAACTGATCAACGAGGTCTACCTACCGCTCATCGGTGACAATCTCGCCAAGCAGATGGGAAGCGCCGGTGCCGACAAACGCACCGACCAAATGGGTATGCTGTTGCTCATTTCTCCTCCCGGCTACGGTAAAACGACCCTCATGGAGTATGTGGCGAGTCGCCTCGGATTGATCTTCGTCAAGGTCAACGGTCCCGCCCTGGGCCACTCTGTTACATCGCTCGACCCTGCTGAAGCCGACAACGCGACCTCGGCGCAAGAAGTCGAGAAGGTCAACTTCGGGCTCGAAATGGGCAACAATGTGATGCTCTACCTCGACGACATTCAACATTGTGACCCTGAGTTTCTGCAGAAATTTATCTCCCTCTGTGACGGCCAACGCCGCATCGAAGGTGTCTGGAAAGGCAGAACGCGAACCTACGACATGAAGGGGAAACGCTTCTGTATCATCATGGCAGGGAACCCCTACACCGAGACCGGCTCGAAGTTTCAGATTCCAGACATGTTGGCCAACCGCGCCGACACCTACAACCTGGGTGACATCCTATCGGGCAAGGAGCAGGTCTTTGAAATGTCCTACGTGGAGAACGCCCTCACCAGCAACCCCACGCTCGCCCCTCTGGCCGCCCGAGAACAAGAGGACCTCTACAAGTTCATTCAGATCGCCGAGGGAACACCGATCCCGATCAGCGAGATGAAGCACAACTATTCTGCTGCCGAAGCCGACGAGGTCGTCAATGTTCTGAAAAAGTTAATGAGGATCCAAGAGGCCGTCCTACTGGTCAACAAAGAGTACATCAACAGTGCCTCTAAAGATGACAAGTACCGAACCGAGCCTCCCTTCAAGCTCCAGGGTAGTTACCGAAACATGAACAAGATGGCCGAGAAAGTCGTCCCCGTCATGAACGACAAGGAGCTTGAGAGCCTCATCGTGGACCACTACGTCGGTGAGTCTCAAACACTGACCACCGGTGCCGAACAGAACCTTCTCAAACTCGGCGAGCTTCGTGGAAGCCTCACCCCAGAACAAGCGGAACGCTGGGCCTCCATCAAGCGCGACTTCAGCCGAAACAAGTTGGTTGGCGGCGACGACAACGACCCTATCATGAAAGTGACCAACGTGCTGGCCGCTTTGGGAGAACGGCTCGAAGACATCCAAGGGAGCATAACCAAGGCTGGCGAGAATTCCAGAGTCGAAGTCGTGGCACCTGAGACCCCAGCGCCACAGCCTGCGACTCTCGGCCCGGAACTCGGACAATACCTCGAGGGACTTCAGGAGGTCATCAAGACCCTTGCCGAGAGACCTGTTCAAAGCACAGCCCCCAGCGTCTCCTCCGCACCTGGCGCGGTACCTCAAGCGAGCACCATCAACTCCGATATCGGGAAATACCTCGAAGGCCTGCAGGATGTGATCAAGGCGATCGCGGAGCGACCCGTCCAAGTCACAGCATCTGGCTTCTCTCAGCCCGGCCAAACTTCAGCGCCTGCTGCACCAGTGCCAATGCCCCGACCATCGCAAGCAGCCCAACCTCCCATTCCACCACCACCGCTGCAGGTCCCGGCGCCAGTCCATCAGGCTATCGAGACCATCGCTCCGGTGAACCCAATCGCCAGCGAACTCGATGCCAAGGTCGTACCGGCTCTGCGACGTGTCGCAGAACTCAGACGGGGACCTCACTCCAAGACTATCCTCCTAGACGGTCGCCTCGTGGACGCCTTCGATGCCCTCCGGGACGCCGAGGACATGGATGACGTTCTGCGCGCGCTCAAGCCGCTCAAACGCAACGGAAAAACCTCCTGAAGAGCGATGTCGAGCGACGAACAGTGGTGGCCCAACACACCGTGGAGAATGGAAGGGTTCCGAGCCAATCCCGAACTTCGGGATGGCTTTGTCAGTCTTCACGAAGAGATCAATGAGATCCTAACCGAGGCCAGTGCTCAAGGAGACAGGCTCGTGGAGGTCGATGTCCGGGTCCTGTCCAGGGTGTACTACGCCCTTTTGGCCCAGATTCAGATGAGCAATCAGTCGATTCTCTTGGAGATCCAGGACCTAAAGAATGAGATCTTAGAGCTCAAAAACCGATAAACCACGGCCATTGCCACCCCCCAATTGAGGTCAGCGAAAATCTATCATGATAGGATAAGACCATCCCTGCGATGCCGTCTCACTGCGCCCTGTCTATCTGGATCACGATCATCCCGAAGTCGGTCACCATCACAGCGGTACTCTCGTCGAGTTGGGAGAGGAAGCGACCCATCTGGAACTCGTGCTGAACCCAACCTCCGAAGGCAGCTGTCCGCTCTCAAAGAAAGAGACTAGAAGACCTTCTCGACACGAAGAGGCTTCTCAGAAGAAAAACCACCCTTCTTGTAGAGAATCTCAGCCATCTCAAGAGTGTCCCCCTCAGCGACCGGTCCAACCTTCGCGTGAACCGAGCGCAAGCCACCCCACCACCAACGAGGGTCGGTGATGTAGAGAAGATCGCCCTCGCTCAGCGATAGCTTCGTCATGATCGACGCTGGCAGACGGACAGTCTCGCTGTCTTCCTGCTCTGCGATACTGGCGACGAGGGCCACGCTCT
>CAZVVF010000295.1:0-5695 GCA_964630575.1 uncultured Burkholderiales bacterium
TATGGGGAGCAAGTCCCGCAGCTCTTCGGCAATCAGGCCATACTTGCAGGCTCTTGCTTGGAACGTGTCGGAGAACTCGGACGGACTCCAGGTCCTGGGGTCGCTGCGAAGCTCTGACTCGACTTCACCGACCCAAAAGACGAAGTCACCAACTTTTGTCGGGTCCATCCCTCTAACAACATAACTCCTGTTAAAACGGCCTGGCGCTATTTTGATCCCGTTTTTCTCAAAGAGGAGCGCTATGATTCCCTGCTCCGGGTCCGGCTCGAAGTCGAGTTTCGTTTTGATGTCCCTCTGAAAAGTCTCAAGCAGTGTGGCGGCGCGGGATGAGGCTTGTCTGAAGGCACTCTCCAGCTGCTGACTCCACTTAAGAAGCTCAGGGTGTATTCGGGTGGAACCAGACATTCCCGATTCCAGAAAGAATCGAACCTCTCGAAGCGCCTTGGACTCTAGCTGACGCACACGCTCACGAGTCAGCCCGTACTGCTGGCCAAGCTCCTGAAGAGTCAGTATAGGAGCCCCCTCCAGCCCCAGTCGCTTTTTCAGGATCTCTGCATACCTGGGCTTGTCCGGGAACAGCTGAAGTATGGCTTGCTCCAATTGAGAGAGGCGTTTGGAGGCATCGGCCTCCAAGTTCGCGGGGAAATAGGCGACCTCAGTCTGATCGGGCAAGGATGAAGCTGGAGGAGCCGAAAGAACGGCGGGAGACGGGCTCGCCGGGGGGCTCGGATCATCCTGTAGTGCGATGCAGAGTTCTAGTCTTTCTCGCAGTTTGCTCGTGACTCTACCTATACCGTAGAACCTGACCAGTGCATCGAAATGCTCAGGAGTCCGTCCACCATACTGTGACTCAAGGTGCTTGCTGAACTCAGCGATCTCTTCGACTGAGACTTCGTCAAAACTGCGCGGCCCCAGATCCCGGAGCCGCACCTTGGGCGTACCGGCGATGTAGGCAAAATTTCTGATGAAACCGACCTTGCCGGGCTCAGTGAGAATGCTTACTTCACGGGAGTTCACCGCCAATTGGAGGGCCTTGTTGAGGGTCTTTTTTATGACCGACCCTAGGTTTTTCAGTCCACACCCGTCGAGGTATTTCTTGTACGCCCGTCTGACCTGAACAGGGCCTTCGCATTCGATGATCTTCAGGAGTCCGGCTTTGATCTGGCTCATATTCAGCGTATCGGGGCTGGGACCGGCGACTCCCTCGAACTCGCGGTAAGGCTGCACAACAAGGTCCGACCCTTGGACAGTCTGGACTTCGGTGGGCTTCGTTTGCGGCTCTGGGGGGGGCTCGATAGGATCAGGGGGCTCGCTCAAGACCTCCACGTTGGAACTGATGATCACAGGTCTGAGTTCTTGCCAAGCTCTCTCGATCTCGTCTCTGCGAGTGGAGGCTAGCTCTTGAAACTCGGGGCCCAGTTGAGCAAATTTTTCCTTGGCAAAGCGGATCCTAAGGGAGGTGACGGCTTTCTCTATCTGTTCTGGAGAAGCGTCACTGTCGAGTTCTAGAGCCTGGTAGGGATCGAAGCTGTCGGACTCGGGTCGCTGCAGTAAGGCCTCTACCGTCCCAGGTGGAATGTCAAATTCCATCCCTAAACTCGTGATGACTCGCCGTTCCTCTTCGTGGAACTCGTTGTCAGACCAAGCCAACTCAATGGCGGCTTTCAGGACGAGTTCTTTGACACTGGCGTCCATCTCCCGAACCACGCGACTGACATCGGCCCGGGGTGGTTGTTTCTCGGCATAGAGGGGCACCAGAGCGTTGATCTCTTCTAGACTCTTGTCATCGTAGCGAAAACGCTGCCTAAAGAAATTCGGAATCTCTGCGAGTTCTTCGGGCAAGAGCACTCCATCGGCCTTGGCCACATCCATCAAGAGGGAGACGATGGCCTGGTTTTGCGTGAGACTGGCTCGGGGAGGTTGCGGCTTGCTGTCCTCGACTTTTTCGGTGATTTCGAGCGATGCTTCGCTCTTTTCTCGAACCGCAGGATGCTCGCGTGAGTCGACCATTTCGTCTAACTTCAAAGCTGCCAAGATTCGGAACCTGGCTTCGTCCACAGCCTTGGGATTCAGCGCTAAGACTTCCACAAAATCTGAACTCGCTCGTTTCAAGAAGAGCTCTAGATCCGCCGACGAATGGTCCACCACAACAATCTCGCTGTTGTTGTGCACAATCTTCAGAGCGGCCAAGTTGAACTCGCTGGCAAAGGGGAGGATATCCAGGGAAGGCCAATCGACCATCGCCTCTTTGAGAGGGGCCCAGATATCATCGGATTCGCCCTCTGTGGACTGGTGTTCCGGCCACCACTGCGCTCTGATCCCAGCGGCCATTCGAGAGACTTCCTCACGCAACTGGGAGGCCTTCTCCGGTGAGCTCTCTTGGTCAGGGCCCAGCTTGTCGACACCCAACTCTTCAAGACGCTCGAAGACCCGATTCATGGCCTCGTCTGGATCCCTAAAATAGGCGCTGCCCCGGATTCGGATGAAAGTGAGGTTGCCCACTCGCTCCAAGATTTCCTGACGGGCTAGGTCTGCCTCCAACTGTTCGGGTGGGTGATAGGCATTGCCATCGCATTCGACGGCTACGCGACAAGTTGATCCAAGGACCACCATATCTACTCTGTAGGAGCCTATCGGCAGTTGTGGCTTCACCCGATAGCCCGCTGCTACGAGACGTTCCAAAACCTGTTGTTCAAAGACCGACTCGGTCTGGGCTGATAGTTTGGCAATCTCCTCTACCACCGACACTTCCGCAGTCTGGAGCAACTGGAGTCGAATGTCCCCAGGCTTGAGGTCCACTGAAGGGTCTAAGGAGTGGACGATCCACATCTGATCCTTGGCCCGACTGGCCGCGACGTTGTAGCGCTGAACGATCGCTTTGCGACCGCCTACCAGGCGCATCGGTCCATTTCCGGTTGGGCTATCGACCATCGACAGAAACATCACGTCGCGCTCGTCGCCTTGGAATTGGGCAGAGTTTCCGCACAGAATTCGCCTCTCTTCGATGGTTCGTACGTCCAGTTTGCCCAACAAGTACTTTTCGATCAGATAGGCCTGATCGTCACCGACCAAGCTGATCACCCCAAAGGTCTTTCCGTCGTAGGCGGGATGTTTGGTGCAGGCGGCGATCAAGGAGGCGATCTCTCTGGCTTCGGCCTCGTTGGTCTTAGCCTTGCCCTGACGTTGCCCATCGGGGACTCGATGGCTCACCACTGCCGGGACCAGCGAGTTATCGCTTTCGCGAAGGGGCATAATCTCGCCGTCGTAGCACAGCTGATTAGAAAAGGCGATAATTTCCGGAACACAGCGAAAGTGCTCTTTCAAGCGTATGGTCTCACCGAAAGCTCTCTGCGCCATATCGTAAACGGAGCTCGCACCGTCGAACAATTCACGGTTGGGTATGGAGCGCAGGTGTTCTTCGGCCAACGACATGACCTTGTCGGAATTCTCTCCGATGGCTGAGGGACTCACCTGTTCGTGGTCCCCCACAACCACGACTTCCCGGCCGAGCGCCATGGCGAGAAGCCCCGTAACGTCGGCCTGGCTGGCCTCGTCCACAATGACCACGTCAAACATGGTCTCACCGGGACGATAGGACTCCACAACCCTGGAAAAGGGCATAATCCAGACCGGGACGGCCCCTCGGCATTCGCTTAATCTCTCGCGCGCCTTGGCCTTGAGACGACCAGCTGACTTCCCTGTCCCCTTCCCGATCTTTCTGACGAGTTGAAGCCACCCGATGAGCGCTTGCTGCTGGGCGTTCCCCGTCCTTTGGGCCTGATGTTTCCAGGTGAGTGTTTCCACATAGCGAGCCGTACACCGGCGGATCTGCTCTTTGAGATCGGTCACCCTTTGTTGGAGCTGGTCCAGGTCCACGGACTGCCGCTCTTTGAGCTGCTGGCTCCATTGGGCAAAGAGCCAAGCTTCGTGCAAGGGACCAGGCGCTTCTGGACCCTCGTGGCCGGTCGAACGTTCGGAGAGTTGCGCGGCCCAGTCTGGTGCGGCGCCGGCCAGGCGTTGGATCAAGGCCGTTCGTCGCTCAGCCCTGTGGGTCTGCAGTTCTAGCGCCTTGAGTCGGTCAAAAGATTGAGCGTAGGCGTTTGCATCCCGCTCTTTCAGAGCTTCGGTGAGGGAGTTCGTCAGGGGGGAAGGGGAGTGGGAAAGGACACCCAGCGACCGTTCTCGTTCCTGGGCGAGTCTCTTCAGCTCTAAAGCGCGCAGCTTTTCGTTCACAGCCTCTGCGAGTGGGCCTTCGACCGCTGCTTTGAGTTGCAAAAGCTGGCCTCTATCCTGGTTTACCTGAGGCTGTTTTCGAAGAAGTCTGGGCCAATCCAGCCCTATCTTGGCCAAGGCGCGCTCGAAGTCTCTCCAAGCCGTTTTGTGCCAATCCAAAGCCTCTCGAATTTTCTGGGCCACAACCGCTGTGTCTCGTTCGGGGCTGTCGGGGCTGGGTTGGGGACATCCCAAGGGCTCTGTCTGCCTCTTCCATCTCGCGAGCAGTTTGTCGCGAGCCGCGGTGATCTGGAGCAAGGCTGCAATCGCTTCATAGTCTTCAGCTCGCTCAGGTGCTTCCTGACCCACCGTGCAGGCCGTCCGAAAGAGCTTCCACTCCGGCTTAAACTTGGAAAAAAAGCCTAGCTTGCCTTTTGTACGGAGCTGGTTCAATATCGCGTCGCAGACTTCAATCTGACGCCGCAGTGGCATCTCGAGTGGTCCAACCTGGGGGCCTTTTTCTAGGACCACAGAGAGTGATTCGGCCACTACCTGACCCGTTTCATCAACGAGGTCGCAGAGTTCTTGCCACAGCTTGCTTTCGGCTTCATTCTGACCTGCGGCCAAGCACTCGATATGCCAAGATTCCGTGGGGTCGATGACCGACACCAGCCGCTCAGCCGTCTCCCAAAGTTCTCTCAAGTGGGCCGGATCGGGCTCATCGCCTTTCCAATAATCCCGATATTGCTCAACTCCAAGTTCGAGGAGTTCACCTTCTCGATCGCAGATCTGCTCGAACTTGGCCGGGACCGGCAACTCCGCTGAAGGGGGCAGGCCTGCTGATATCAAGCTCTCCTCATCGGCTGAGATCTGCTCTTGCAGTCGGTAGAGTTCCGCCACCTCCGACTCGTCCAAGGGACACTCTTGGGTCAGGTTGACGCGGCCAGGGATCCAATCGTGCTTTCCAGTCCATTCGCGCAACTTTCGAGCGGCCTCGGAGGGCATGATAGTATGATCGGCCACAGTGAGGGCCTCATATTCGCCTCGGTGCGCGCTCAAGAGGAGTTTTTGCGCGCCCTCCAGGTCGGATTCGAGCTGCGCTCTTTGCTTTCGGAGGACCTCGGCTGCACTCGCGAGTTCGTCGGCGGTGGTCTCGGTGAGTTTGTCAGCGATCGCGGCAACAGCCGTGGCGAGCTGTTTTTGCCCCTTACTTCCGTCGTCGAGAACGGAAACGCAGAGCCCCTGGAGTTCTGGTGCGACTTTGTCGCGGACGACACCGAGAGCCTTGGAGGTGTGGCTGGTGACCAGGATACTCTTACCCTGGGCCAAGAGATGACCGATCAAGTTGGCGATGGTGTGCGTCTTACCGGTTCCCGGAGGTCCCTGCACGAGCACCGAGCCGTTGGAGGCCAGGCGTCTGGCCACGCGCTCTTGCTCTAGGTTGCTCGATTTGGTGAAGAGCAACGGCATATAGGCCGCCTGT
>CAZVVF010000296.1:0-5665 GCA_964630575.1 uncultured Burkholderiales bacterium
AAGAGAGAATCTCTGCCACCATCTGGCGTTGCTGGCTGGTGTCGCGGTCCTTGAAGAGCGTTGAGATGGTCTCGGAAACCGCGTCGATCTCCTCTTGAGGGTACTTTCCGTGAAGATAGTACTCCCTCAGGTTCCCGTTCCCGTTCCAAGCGGGCTTGGGATCCGACTTACGACTCTCCAGGGCACTGGCCAACTCGGGGCTCGGGCTCGACGATGAGGTTGTGGACTCAGGCCCAGATTTCGGACGCACGCAGCCAGCCAGCAGAGCGCTAGCGGCCACATACCCAAGAAATTGTCGTCTCTTCATACCCACTCTTCAGTAAAATTCGGTTCGAGCAAAAAGGTTCCCCCACTGCAGAGAGAAGATATACTCCAGCCTCTTGTAGGAGCACAAGACATGGACCGCCGACGGCGTCTCAAACTCGGAAAAAAGGGTGAGTCAGCAGCGACCCTCTACTTGCGAAACCTCGGTTATACCCTGCTTGAGGCCAACCACCGCTCGCGTGGCGGAGAAGCTGACCTCATACTCCTCGATGGTGACACACTCGTCTTTTGCGAGGTCAAGACGAAAACATCTCTCCAATCCGGTCACGCCGCTGAGGGATATCGCTCTGGCCAGCAATCCCGTCTTCGCAAGGTGATCCTTCGCTATCTTCAGCGCACCAATTGGAGCGGTCCGCTCAGGGTCGACGTTGTTGCCCTGCAACGGGAACCGGGCAGCGTACACTTCAAGGTTCATCACTATAAGGATGCCGTTTCCCTTGAAGACTCGTGGTAAATCGTTGTATAAGAGAAACAATTCTCCCAATGAGGAAGACTAATTAGGTCGAAACGACAGCCTTAAGGACATCTTATGCAACTTTTAAAAACCACAGCAACGTGTTTCATTCTCGTCTTGCTGACTCTCGCATCACCCGCGCTCGCTGAAGACTCTGAAGCCAAGACCGAATACGATATGACGGGGACCTGGAAGGTTCTACTGAGCAACAGCCTCTCCCGCAAACAGGTCACCTTTGTGCTCGAACAGGCCGATGGTCGACCACGCGGCGTGGTGAACTCCAAAGAACTTGAGGAAGCCCAGAAGCTCGATGGAAGACTCGAAGAGGACAACACGTTTTTTCTCTGGGGTAAGTTCTTTGACCGAGTCGGCAACAGTACCGAATACGAGTTCAAAGGCACGATCGAGGGCGAACCTGGCAAAGAAAAAATCAAGGGGCGCTGCGATTACTTTGGCAAAAGCTATGACTTCGTCGGTGTGAGGGCTAGAAAAAAGAAGAAGCGGTAACGTCCCTAAAAGGCCCACGATTCGTATTCAAAGGCCGCCAGCGCAAGGCCCGTTTCCAGGTACTCTCGAGACTCTGGATTGTCCAAGAGATGGGTATCCAGAAAGGCCGCGACCGAGGAGTTGACCATCACTCTGGTCTCCTTGCGTACCCAGCCAAAGATCTCACTGAAGCTACCGTGCCTAGTCTTTCCAACGACCACGTGCCGCTTCTCTTGCGCTCCGGAGATTTTAAACGGCTCAAGATGGGTCTTGGAGCCCTTGCCTAGGGTAAAGAGTTCGTCTCTGGTTCCACTCATAAAGAGAACCGGGTGGGACAACTCCGAAAATCCGTCGGGGTCGATTCCCATGCTGCGCGTGGGAAACGAATCTCCGTAAGGAGAGAGCGCGACCAGGGCCTGCGCGCTATAGCTTTCCCTTTGAAGCTCGAGCCCCTCGGCCGGAAGGCCAGCCAAGACGCACGCTGTGAGGGCACCGAAGGAGTGTCCACCCAGCGCCATTTGGCCCTCGGCGGGTAAAAAGCCTAACTCTCCGCTCTCCAGGGCAAAAATGACCGATTCCATCTCTCTCACTCGGTGCCCGAGTTCCGATCGAGTGAAGGCACCGAGCGGTGTTCGTGTGGCCACGGCGATCCAGTCACTGCCTCGATGGCTCGGTCGAGCCACCAGATAGCCGTGACTCGCCAAATGACGTTCCAGATAGCGGTTTGCCGTCGGATGAGCCCCAAGTCCCGGCGACAGGACAAAGGTGGGGATGGGTCCTGACCACTCGTTTGGAAAGGTCAAGGTAACGCTCAAGGGCGTCCGTCCTCGGACTCCGGGGAGTTTGTGGGTCCGTGTCTGAACCCCCCAACTGCCCGATTCCACCTTGTAGGGCTGAATAGAACACGTGGGCAGAGGCTCGCAGTACTCCGTCAACAGATAGTGAAGGGAGCTCAATCGCGAATGCTCCGCAGGCGGTCCGTGCTTTTCGCACCACCGCCGCCAGCGAGCGGCCAAAGAGCTTCTAGCCAAGCGCGCGGAACGAGTTAAAAATTTATCCAGTGAAAACATGCATGACCATCATAGTTTCCTATTCATCGATTAGGCAAGGGGGAAACGACCTATACGGCTTCTTATCAACTCTCTCAACCCTGCTTCTCGCACCAACTCTAAGGCCGCAGCCGGGGATACGAGAATGCGCTTGCGCAGATGAGACTCAGGCCAGGTATCGCTCAATTGGCACTGCTCTATGCGGTAGACGGCCACGCTGAAGAGGCGCGAGTGCTTTGTGTAGGTAAAACGGCCCAAGGCACTCTCTGAGACGAGACCTCGAACGCCCGCCTCCTCCCAGGCTTCCTGACCCGCCCGCATCGCTTCGTCGGTGTCGGTGGACTCAAAGTGGCCTTTGGGTATAACCCATCGGGAACCGCTCTTGTTGGAGACCAAAACGATATCATCGCCAACCTCACAGATAGCTCCGCATTGGGGTATGGGCTCAGCAGACTTCAATTCTCGACCGGAACGGCATCAGGAACGAGCGACAGAACTTCTCTCAGGAGCTTGAGATCCGCCTCGGAGAACTGTCCGGAGCTCATCCCGTTGTCGAAGTAGGCCAAGACCAGAACGTCTCCCTTCGAGTCCTTGCAGGCCGCACAAAGGCACGACCTGACGTTGTTCATCGCGATGCTACCGCTGGCCCGGATCCGCTCATCGGTCGTCGCGTCAAAGGAGATAAAACTACGCCCCATGTCGAGAACCGCGTCCACAGCTTGGCGACTGAAGGGGAATCGCGTGCGCAACTCTTCATCTCCTTGGTAGATAAAAACATTCTCTCGTTCCAACCAGAGGCAACCGCGCTCGGCAAAAATTTCCTCCATCAGGAGTTCCAGGACCTGCTCATAGCTCTCACGGTCGGGATTCACGAGACAATCTCTATATGGCTCTAAATCGATTTCCATCACGGCCACCATCTCCCCCTCGTTTTTACGATCCGTGATCTTTGAAAACCTTGTAAACGGTATAAAAATACCCCTCACAGACGATCAAAGATCACGGAATCTGGGTCTGTTACCGGTTCTGAACTTGAACCTCTAAGTCGATCTCTAGAACCGTTACGGGGTAGCCTAGGCCGAAGTTTTCCAGAACTTGAGGATGGAGTTCTCCGAACTGAACCCAGGTTGAGTCGGGTCCTGCGATCAGCGCTCCGCGCCCAGGAATGTAGGTTCCAAAGCAAGCATCCGTCTCGACCAATCCACGACACTCCGAGTCCTGAGGATAGCCGAGTTCTCGCAGGACCGACTCCACCACAGCCTTGATGTCAGCGTAGTCGGCACGACTCCCGATGATAGCCGCAGCCACCCGGAGATGTTCGCGAGCACCGACCTCTTCCTCGGCATCCAACAAAGACACCCGACCGACCTCAAAAATCCGCTGAGGGAGTGGCTGGTCGGTATTGACACTCAAGGTATCCAAAAGTCCCGGAATGAGGGACGTTCTGATCAGAGTCTGGTCCTGACTGATCGGGTGGGCAAGTTCCACGTGACGCTTTTCGTCGGTCCGGCGCAAACGCTCAAACTGGTCCGCCTCATTGCTCAGGATCAAAGTGAGGACTTCCATAAAGCCGAGCCCTACGAAGGACTGACGAGCCCGGTTCATGATACAGGAACGCGGGGTCTCCTCCCCAACGGTGAAGGTGGGCACCAAACTCGGAACGATGTTGTGGTAGCCGTAGGCTATCGCCACATCCTCAACCAGGTCGACGGGATGCAAAATATCGTTTCGATAGGCCGGAACCTCAACCGTCACGAGGTCGCTCTCATCACCAGAGAGTCCGTGCCCCATCTTCTGCAAAAGGTGTCTGACATCGGTTGAGTCAACCTCAATGCCCACTCGCTTGGCTGGCAACTTTGTATCAAAAGCGACCCTTTGGGGTGTGAGGTCAGGAGAGGTAAAGCTATCGCCGCCAACGGGAGCGATGGTGACTTTTTCACCCTTGGACTCGGGACAAAGCTCCAAAATCGAGGTGAAAATCGTGTTCAAAATCTTCTCCACCAACCGGTCGTCGAGACCTGTCACATCGATCAAGAGATCCCGTGAGGCTTGAGTGACCTTGGTGTCTTCGGAGTTGATGATGGGAATGAGGGCCAAAACGACCTCACTGCCATCAGCCCTACGGCCAGCCAAGAGCGGGTACTGCTCCTTGTCGGAGAGTAGGTGGGCGTAGGCCATGCCCTTAGGGTGCTCCTCTAGGACCTGCTTCGGAGTGGAGAGAGCCTTCTTGCCCAGAGCCACAAACTCCAGCTCTTCCGGGCTGACCAGGCGATACTTGATACCCTGAGACCAATCGAAAGTGGCCAGGTCGTAGACCCCGATAGAGGCTCGCTTTCGGTCGCGACCCATGGCCCAGTGAAGATTCTCTTGAAGCTTCATAAGAACCTTGATGCGGTCATCGTCGAGCTGCACGTTGCGAACCACGGCACAGCGGATGGGGCGATAGTTCGGGCTCTCCTTGTCGGTCAGTGCCGCTTCGGCCTGGACCACGATCTGCGCGTCGGCCAGTTCATAGTTCACCGGACCGATGAACTCGCCCAAGTAACCACGGAGAGTTCGAGCCAACCCAGCCGGGTCAAACATATCCGGGCGCACCGCGAGAAGTTCCATCCGAATCACTTCGCTCGTGCCCCGTTCGGTGATCTGATCGGCGTTGACCTTAAAGTCCTCACCGCAGGCCGAACAGGTGACAGGAGGATTCTCCGTCTCGGTGATCTCCATGAGAAAACCGCAAGTCTCACAGGCAAAACGCTGTAGGGTAGCATAGCCCTCCACATCGCAGCCCAACTGCTGCAACTTGGTGACCATCTCCTCGGGTTGGAGAGTTGTTTCGATACGCTCGTTGAGCATATCCACTGGAATACCTATAACCGGCATAGATTGACACCTTTCAGCCATGACAGGCGAGCTCGATACAGCTCACCGATGCTACTCAAATCGTAAGTGAACATGGCGAGGCGCTCTAAACCGAGCCCCCACGCCAAAACAGGCGACGTACACCCTAACGGTTCCGTGACCTCTGGACGGAACATGCCAGCCCCTCCCATCTCAACCCAGTCAGCCTTCTTCTCTGACCAAACGAAGACTTCTACACTCGGCTCGGTGTAAGGGAAGAAGGCCGGGCGGAACTGAAACTTGGTAAACCCCATCTTTCGATAGAACGCCTCCAGCGTGCCCAAGAGGTTCGCAAAGGTGGCCTTTTCGTCGATGATGATGCCATCCACCTGATGAAAGACCGGAAGATGCTTGTAGTCCACCGTCTCACGTCGAAACACCGGTCCCACACAGAAGACCTTGCGAGGTCCCTGAGGCTGAGCCGCCAAGGCCCTTACGGTCGAGGCGGTGGTGTGGG
>CAZVVF010000297.1:0-5640 GCA_964630575.1 uncultured Burkholderiales bacterium
GCTCTATCTGGCCACTCTGGCGGGCTTTTTCACGGCCGGATTTCTAGACGCGTGCACGAGTTACGGAACCCAGTTGCTCTGGCCCTTCTCACCGTGGCGCATCGCCTGGAACTTGACTCCTGTTGTGGAACCTTTCTTTACGCTCGTTCTGCTGGGTTTGGCCATCGCCTCGACGGTCACCGGACGAAGAGTTTTTCAGGCGGTGGCAGCCCTTGTTGTGGTCTTGTTTTTGGCCAACGGGGCCCTCCAGCAAGCCCGGGCTCTCAAGGCTGTCGGCCGATTGCACGAGGCGCGCGGACATCACCCGGATCGAGTTCTGGTCAAGCCTACTCTCGGCAACCAGGTCTTGTGGCGGGTCCTCTACTCGGCTGACAATCGCCTCTACACCGACGCGGTAAGAACAGGGTTTTGGGCCTCACCGCTGCTCTTTCCAGGGGAGTCTTTGCCGCTGGTGAACCTGGAGAGAGATTTTTCTTCCTTGGCGGGTAGCCGCACCTACCGCGACTTTCAGCGATTTTCTGAGTTGTCTCAGGGCTACCTGATCTGTCATCCCGACTTTCCCAACCTACTCGGTGACGGGCGATACGCCATGTTGCCTACCTCGCTCAAGCCGCTTTGGGGCCTTGAGTTCGACCCCGAGCACCCCAACACGCCTCCGAAGTTTCTGACGTTGCGCGACAGTCGGCCCGAGGTGCGACAGCATTTTTGGGATATGTTGATGGGTAGGGATTGAAGCTCTAAGGTGCATCGGTTCTCGTGTGATTGCTTCTTAGTTCCGAGGCTGAGGGGAAAACTCCAAGCGGATCGGATTGCCAAGGAATGGGAAAGCTCTCTGTCAGATCATTGACTTACTCCGATTTTGCCTTCACAATCATACCATTCGAAACCGAAGCTCCCGCTCGCTGTGGTCATTGATACGTTGGTGATCGATTTTGCGTTGCTGGGGTTGCAAGAGAGTGGCACCGAGTGAGAGTACTCGTTCCTGACAGGATGAGATCTATTGGAAAGACCCGCCCCGTGTGGCCTTGGTCTTGTGAGGATTTTGCGTGTCTCGGTTTGTGAAGCCTCGAAAGTACGTAGCCGTTCGGTCTAAAGCATGACCTGCCAGGCTGAACTGCTCAAGACAATCCTCCTTGTCGCGGATAAGCCCGACGACCTTGATTTGCTACAGGGGAAGCTCTTGAAGAGTTCGGCACAGTTGGCGGTGGAAGCTGTCGGCTCTTTGGTTGAGGCGGAAGAGCGTTTGGGGCAGTGCGATCTCTCGGTTGTTCTTTTGGACCTCTGCCCATCCACCTCGGAAGGTCTTGAGGCTTTGGCTCGCTTGTGCTGCGCTGGGTCGAACACGCCGGTCGTGGTCCTTACGGAAACAGCGGATGAGGAATTCGCGATCCGCGCCATGGAACTGGGTGCACAGGACTGCATCCAGAAGCCCTGGAGAGACTCCGAGGAGGTGCTTCGGGTTTTGGGCAGGGCTGTGGCCCGTGGGAGATTTCGCTCGAAAGAGCGGTCTGACCTCAGCGACAGCGAAGCTCTGTTTCGCGCGATGTTTGAGCAGGCGGCTGGCTATTGGATGATTCTTGAGCCTCAGGAGAGCGGAATTCCCACCATTCTCGATGCCAACGATGCCGCCTGTGAAGCTCACGGATTCACCCGCGAAGAGCTGCTGGGTCGACCGGTTGCAGAGCTCGACGACGAGGAAGGCAAGAGACTGGTTATTGAGCGAACGAAGAAAATTCTGACCGGGGCTCCCTTTATTATCGAGACGGACCACGTGCGCAAGGATGGAACCACCTTCCCCGTGGCTGTTTGCGCCACCGTGGTTCGGCTGCCGAACAAGCCTCCGCTGATTTTTACAGTCGAGACCGATATCAGTTCCATCAAAGAAGCTGAAAAGAACCGGTTGGCGTTGGAAAGGCAGAAGAGTACTCACCTAGAGGACCTGGTTGCTCAGCGCACTGCCAGCCTCGAGTCTGTGATCGTGTTGCTCCGGGAGCGTGAGGCGCGTATCAGTCGGCAGAACGCCGAACTGGAGCACGCGAACCTTTTGAAGTCAGAGTTTCTGGCCACTATGTCCCACGAACTCCGCACCCCTCTCAATGCCATCATAGGGTTTTCGGACGTGATGGTCGATGGTTTGGCAGGCGGTCTCAACGAGCGACAGGCTGACTACACCCAGGAGATTCTCTCCAGCGGTAAGCACCTGTTGTCCTTGATCAACGATATTCTCGACCTCTCGAAGATCGAGGCCGGTAAACTCGAAACCGAACTCAGCAAAGTCGACATACGGAGCCTTTGTAAAAATAGTTTGACGGTGATCAAAAGCCCGGCTGCTCAGGGCAAGATTTCTCTGGCGTTTGAGTACGATGAGGCGGTCGAGCCCTTTTGGGTCGATGAACGCAAGCTCAAGCAAGTGCTCTATAATCTCTTGTCCAACTCGGTGAAGTTCACCTCGGAGGGGGGCATGATCACGCTCAGGGTCAGGCGCAGGGAAGACGGTCAGGTGTCCTTCCAGGTGGAGGATACCGGGATCGGTATCTCCCGAGAAGACCAAGCAAAGTTGTTTGTTCCTTTCCAGCAACTGGGTAAGTTCTCCACTCGCTCTTACAAGGGAACGGGACTCGGCCTGGCGCTCTCCAAGCAATTCGTTGAGCTGATGAATGGGACGATCCGTGTGGAGAGCGAGTTTGGGCGCGGGAGTGTCTTTGAGGTCTTACTCCCGTATCGACTTTCAAACCCGGAGGCGGTCGATTCCTAACCGCTTCGGGACCGGTCGGTTGGGGCTTTGATCCTGTGTCTGGTGAGCTTTGTCTATAACGTTTTCTTAACGGAAAACCACTAGTCTGAATCTATGCTCATCAATTCTCATCAATCTCCTCTCCAGGCTATGAGTCCACCTGCTCAAAGACCCCCCGTTGATAAGCACCGGGTCGCTCAGGCTTCAGACTCCTTTACCGAAGCCAGGGAGAAAGCCAGTGATGATAGTTTGCGCAAGACCCTTCAGGCTATGGCTGCCTTGGCTCTGACTGTCGCTCCCCAAGCCGCACACGCTGGGGCCTCGGCGCAACCAGAGGTCGCTCGCATGGGCCAGCAAGTGAAGGCTAAAGTCGAGGCCCTCAAGGATACCGCGGAGAGCATCAAGGAAAACCTCGATCCCAACGGCTACCTGGACGAGTATGAAAGCCAAGTGGGAGACTACACCCTTCGGGTCAAGCCGCTCGACCTGTCCCTGAGACCTCGCATCAAGAGCGGTATGCCAGTCTTGAAGCTCAAGGGCGAGATTCTGGAAACATCGCTTGCCAAAACTGTGGAGCTTGGTCAGGGATGGAGCATGAGGCAAGGTTTCACAGCCAAGCTCGAGGGCGAAGCAACGACCTATGATGGGCCTCGAATCGATCTCCAAGCGGGAGTTTTTAGGGAGTACAAAGGACCTGTAGGCGACGATTTTCAGGCAGAGATACAGACCGATTTTGGGGTCCGTCATCGATTCCTCGGCGAAGATGAGGGCTTGAGAGTGGGTCTTGGCTTTCGTCAGGAACTAGAGGGCGGGAACTATGAGTTCATGGGTCACGACTATCAGCTCTATATGGAAGCCCGAGAAGGCATCTACCACAACCTCGATTCCGGCAAAACCGAGGTGAGCTATCGAGTGATGGCCGGTCCCAAGAAAGACTTCGACCTGGAGCTCTTTGGCAGAAAAGGGAAGCTCACCGTGACAGTCGGTCCTGAAATCAAGGGGAACTCCCAAGGCGATGCTTTTGACCTGGGGGTCAAGACCAAAGCGCGGCTTCGATTCTAGAGGAACTCAAGAGCGGGCTGAGATTTAAATCCGCTGCCAGCCCAGAACGGTAACGCCACCACTGGAGCTTCCTCCACCTGAGCTGACGCCAGGGATCGAGGGAGGGTTGTCTCGCAAGGCTAGGTCATAGAGAAACTGTGAGCCTCCCTCAATCTTGACGCTCTCTGCCACGATCGTTCCGTAAACAACGTTCCCACCGGAGATTTTGACATTGGAGCCTGGTCCATAGAAGGTGGCAAAGGCTGCGGTCCCGCCGCTGATGTCAACGTTGCCTTTGTCTTCGATCAGGAAAATGAGGTTGCCCGCAACTTTGCCCATGTTGAAGAGAGAGCCGTTGGAGAGGTCGAGCTTTTTCTTGATATAAACATAAACCGGCTCCTCTCCTGTCACCACGATTCTGCCTCCACCACCGAGCTTGATGGAATCGAAAACATAGGTGCCTCCAGAGAGTCGAGCCTGCCCACCACCGCTGACCTGAAGTTCCCTATAGCGGCCGGGTTCAACATCGGCCCCTTTCCAGCCCACTTTGAGCTTTTCGTCGCCCGCTTCCGGGGCGACGATGGGGTCGTAGGTGACTTCTTTTTCGAGGGTTTCCTCTCCAGCCGTCCACGCGCTCCAGTTCTTCCAAACCACATTTTCGGTTCCCCAGGTAGGCAACCAAGGGTTTTTAGGAGTGTCTTTGGTCTCGCCGCCGGGCCCTACCTTTATGATCCCGTCGACCCTCACGCCGCTGTCGAGTCGGATGGACCCCTTCTTGGTGTTGTTGGTGCCGATGGTGGCTGTGGCCGTCAAGTCCAGGATCTTGCCGGAAGAGTCGAAGGCTGTGATGTTCGAGCCGCCCTTGAGGTCGAGCTCTGAACTGAATATGGCGTAGTCGAACAAGCCGCTCTTCTTTTGTCCGAGTTGTATCACCGCGGTCGCCGTCTTGGATTTTCCGCTTCGAGTGGTTCCAACGGATTCAAGGTAGTAACAATCTTGAGGGATCGCGATTGGGGACGCGTTGTAGTCCAACATCTCTACGCGAAAACTCTGGTTCGGGTTGTTCATGGTCACCGAGCGCTTGGTTGGCCTGTACTCAGGATTCTCGCGCAGGAGCTGGAGCGTATATTCGAGGCCGGATTCCGCTGCGGTTATGGCTTGCTCGGACTCTAGATAGGCCGAGGCGAGCCTCAGCGAGTGGAAGGATGCGTTGGAAAAGCTCAAGACGGCAAACCAGAGTAGGGCTAGCAGGATCATGGTGAGCACCAACATCGCTCCGCTCTCTTTTCGTCGCTCTGGTCTCATTGGTTTCTAGGCCTCGAAAAGGTCTCAATGGCAACCGATGACCCTGCTGTGTCCAGTTCTATCTGAGTCAAAAAACCATCCGAGGTGGCGCTGACTTTAAAGGCCTCAACATCGTTTGCCAACAGCCCGGTCTGTTTCAACTCCGAAAGCTCTGCCAGAGGAGGGTCGCCGGCGTCGGATGCCGTCATGCTTGTTTTCAGCGAGGATTGGGCGCGAAGGAGCTGACCTTTCTCGAGGATGTAGTAGTCCCATTGTCGCCACATAACTTGGCCTGAGGAGTTGTAAGTGAAACGTGTTTGTTCGCTGTCCGTGGCTGAGAGCGTCACCAGAGTACTCCCTTGGTTCTGGATGAAAACCTTGCCTTGGACACTGTTGGAGATGGCTTGGTTGATCTCGCTCAGGGCCATGCTGGCTCGTTCTACCGAGTAGGACAAATTCTCGCTGGAGATGTTGCTCCGGGTTGGAAGAGCGAGAAAGAATATGGTCGTAAAAAGAGCGAGCAAGACGCAGTAGACCATCGTCTCGATCAACGTGAATCCGCGATTGCGGACCGGAATTTT
>CAZVVF010000298.1:0-5635 GCA_964630575.1 uncultured Burkholderiales bacterium
CCTGAAAGGCACCTGGATTGGCCGTCACCATGGCACCTGAGTAGAGAGCGGCGACTCCATTCTCCACGCCCAGAACTCCACCGACCACCCGAACTTGTCCGGCCATCACAAAATTGTTCTTGGCGTGCACGATTCCCTGAAAATAGACATAGTTCGGCAAACGTATGTCCACTCGACCAGGTGCGTTGTGAATGGTGCTATCTATGATCTCGTCTTGATTGGACTCCGAGACAAAGGAATTTCCTGTCAGGTCTAAGTTCTCGGCAAAATCCCCTAAAAAGGAGTGCAGAGGAGTGGGAACATTGTCGGGTTCACAGCCGAACAGGAAAGAGAGAGCGATGAGTATGCAGATCTTTTTCTTCAATTGTTGGCCCAACCTTCTATATCGCTGACTAGGCCACTCGACTCGCCCAGCCATTTCTTCGTCACAAAACTCAAACCTGGATACAACTCCGAACCATCGCCTTCGCGCCAAAGAGTGAACTCTTGCCCTGGATCACTCTCGGCCAATTTCTCGTGATACCAACGGAAGAAATCGGCTCCCTGAGGGGCGGCCAGCGGAATTCCCGTGGGCAACTCAAGGGCCGCTTCCATGGGCATCCTGGCGAAGTAGTCGCCCACCTTGGAGTCATCCGTCTCAGGGATCGTAAAACCTTCGCTGTCCGTCCCCACGTCAGGATGAACTATGATTGCAGAATCACCGACGTAGAGCTTGATTACACCTTCCACAGCATCGTCGAAATGAGAGGAGGGACGTATGGCGACATTCTCGTCGACCACAACCTTTCCCTCACCCACGAGTCCGCCCATAAATTCAGCATTCCCGGTAATGTACAGAGTCGCGCCTTTGTTCACCCGAACAGGGTCTTCAAATCTCACATTTCCATCAACATCGCCAAGCAGCTGGGTATTGGCAGAGACAACATTTCCGCTGGGCAGAGAGCTGACCGGGGAGCCGAAGCCTCCCATCATCATTTCTCCGCGATTCAGACTATATCTGCTGTGGCTCTCATTGGTATTCTCCGAAAAGGCGACCATATCGAGGTCCGAGTTTTTCAGGTCTCCCCCGGCGGTTGCAATGTCTCCAGTGGCGTGAAGGCGAGGGGGGTAGGTCGTCCTGGAGGCCGAGTAAGGTTCCCCCACATAGGTATCGTCCGTGGTAAACTCGGAATGGATGTGGCCCGGTCTTACCAAACGCTCGGTGACGGAACTGATAGCGTTGGCGTAGACGCGTTCGTAAACGTAGACCTGTCCATTGAGAGAGAGCGATTCAAAGCCTTTAGAATCGGGTTCCAGCTCGACTCGAACGGTTCGGCTCACGTGACCGAAGGTCCCTGTGGAGGTCACCACAGCAACACCGGAAGAAGCCAACTGGTTGTCGATCGTCAGACTGTAGGTGGAACCGGCCTGCGCCAAGGTGCCGCTCACACTACCGGAAAAGGTTCGATCGGCCTGCAAACGCACGACCGCCTCATACACGCCAGCCTCAGCCGCCCCCAAGGCGACATTGCGCTTGTGAGCCTGAGAGGCGAACAGAACACCGTCGCTTCCCAGCTTCAGCCCGGCCGAGACAATGGCCAAAAGTGCCGCCGCGACAATTAGTATCGATATCAGGGCTACTCCCCTTCTCTTCATCACGTACCACCTCTCATTTGAATCTGTAAGGTCACCTCGCAGGCCGCAGGAGCGTTCGCTTGGCGTTGAACAGAGCGCAGCTGTAGGGCGATTCGTGATGACCCCACCTCCACCGCATCGAAAGTCTCAATCTCTTTGGCAAATATCTTCTCGGCCACGCCAACTTGGTCCGCCACGATCTCGAGTTGCAGGGGGAGAATTCGAGCGAGCTCCCCTCCTTTGCTGTAAGGGTACTCCCGCCTCATCAAGTCCCCATTTCTGAGCCGCAGTACGACAAATTTCTGCCAAACCTCATAAGGTGAAGCCAACCCCAGAATATCCAGTGAGGGATCGGCCAACTCGGTGTTGGTACCGGTGTAGGGTTTCGAGCTCAAGAAGGAAACGCTCCCTGGCGCCGTGGTCACTGTCGCGCGGTCCATCAAAGACATCTCTGCAACCAGGCGGTCTAGAGCGAGCACGACCTCTCGCTGGGCAGCCGTACTCTGCTCTGCGGCCCGAGACACTTTCAGGGCCGGTGCCAAGACGCCTAAAGACGTCATCATGAGAAGAGAGAGAACGAGAGCCACCACGAGAACCTCTGGGACCGTAACTCCGAGGACGGCTCTCTTTTTCATATTGGTCAATCTTGGGTATCTCCTGCTGTGACCGAGAATCTACCTCAGGTCCCTCATGCATCTTAGCGCAGATCCTGTTCCCATGCTACGCCATCATATATTCTGGCTCTTCTTTCTCTCCGAAAGGTGTACTTTCCAAGCCACCAGGCCCGGCAAGCAAAAGCCCAGGCTGTTGAGAGTTCCGTGGGTCGCGATCATCGCTGGAATGCTCAGCCAAGCCATCGGAAAGAGCGAGCGCCAACCGTAGAGAACCGCCAGCACCATCCCCGAGGCTAAGGCCAAACCGCCCAGGGCGAACATCAACCTTGCCAAGAGGGGCAAGGGAGCACGAAAGGCCCACTCCAACTGAGCCAAACTCACGACCAAAGCCGACGCTGCCAAAACAGAGACACAGAGAACCTCCACCCAATCGGGCAGACCGAGTTGCGAGGTGGTAATTCCGATCGCCACCAAAGGTACACCAGCGATCACGCCCCAGGTAGCCCACTTAAAAACGGGCCCTCGAGGTTCGCTCTGCAGCCATAGACCGGTCAGTCGTGGCAGCGCAAACCCAGCGTAATGAAAATGGATCCCGGTCAAGAGGACAATGATCCCCGAAAAACCCAGCGGCTGATACCCGAGCTGGTCGAACAACGCCCACACACAACCAACCGGCAAGAAGAGGAAGGCCGCTAAACGGGCCATGTCTGCCGTTTGGCCCCAAGAAACCCCAGCGAGTTCCCTGGCTGCAGAAAAAGCCCGCCCTGCTGTCAAAAAGAGCCAAGGGAGAGCTCCCCAAACTCCGAACCCGCCGCCCCAAACGCTGCAGCCGAAGAGAACGGCAGCGGTGAGACACCCTATGGCTCTGGGTCGGGTCCACCAATCATCCTCCAAGGAAAAAGCCAGGCAAACCACCAGCGGCGCTAGGGCCAAAAGAACTCTGACATAGCTTTCAGAAGACACTCACCCCCCGTTCAACTGGAGCCGGGGAACCTCATTCAACGACCAACGCTCACTTTCATCATTTTTTCATGCCTAAGTCTTATTCTAACTGCAATAGGAGTCAGCCGTGTTTATTACCTCAGCCACAAGAATGCCTCAGCTCACTAAGCCAAACGTCGCTAGCGCAGGGTCACCAAACTCAGAGCAGCCTCAGGCAAGCGCTGGAGCCGACAAGGTTCAAATAGACTGGAGCGGCCCAAAACCAGCCCACAGAGGCATCAAGAAGATGACGAGAACCGCTGCGGCCTTGACCGCAGCAGTCGGTGTTGGCAAAGCGGTCTTCGACGTTGCCACGGCCTCGGACCTCACCAGTGGCCTCATGAAAGCCGGCCTCAGCCTAGCGGTGACCGCCGGAGCTGTAACGGCCATTGACGTCGGGTCCGGAATCGCCCATCACTTTGGTGACAACTACCTCGACAAGCCCAATACCCTGAAACACACACAGTGGCACACAGAGCCCGACAACGCGGAATACTGTATGGTCGGATTCAGCAACAAGGCGCTCGACAGTATCGAGTTCTGGCCCAAACTCGAAAAAGCGATCCACACAGTATCCGGTAAGGAACCGGTTTCCTGGCAAGTGCCCGAGTATCGAAGCTTCTGCCTCGGAGAGATCACCGAAGAGCAACTCAAACAGAAACAAGTTGCCTCAGGAATGATCAAGTCGTGAATATTTCCGTCGGACATCGGCTCAACCATCAAAGCCTCAGACACAATTCCAGCATCGCCACTCCCAACGAAGTGGACCGGCGCGCCAACGACCCCGCCTGGAACGAGGCTGGCGACATGCTGGCTGAGCGAGGCGTTGCCGATGAAGCTCATTCGTTGATGCAAGAGAATATCGCCACCTACCTATCCCACCGCTCCCACGGCACCCTCAACGAGCGCTGGCAGGGGAAACTCGACCGCGAACTCGCGACCCCGTACACCAATGCCGAGGTCCTCAACCACATCGACGAGTTGGAAGACTCCCTCCAAGCAAACCTCTTGGAACTCCCCGCCATGCCGAGCAAGCTGTATATAACGGGAAGTTTCGCCAAAGGGCGTCTCGGCGCCAATTCCGATCTCGATGGCTACGCTGTCCTGGCCGAGGACCAGGTTGGCGCGGGATTCGACGCTTATGAAAGACGAGAGAGCAACCCTCTCGGCTCCAATCTCTTCCCACTTTCTGAAAACAGCACTTCCTACAATCGCGGCCACCTCATGATGACAGGAAAGTCGGTGGCGGTGACTCCCGAGCAAGTCATGCAAGACGGATTCCTTCGCGAAGCCTACGATCAGGTAAAGGCCAATCGCAGCGCTGACCGCCGAGAGACTCACCCCCTCTACGAGAAAGTCACGGGAATGGTCTGGAGCGAAGACAAGACGGCCAAAGAGAAGCGGGACTCGTTCGAGAGCCCATCCTTTGGAACGCGCCTTCAGGGAATGGTGCTTTCGCTCGGCGGAGCCCTCAGTGCAACGCCCCTCATTGGCCCGGCCGTTCATATGGTCGCCGATTACTTCGTGGCCCAAGAGCATTTGGACTTGACCTCAAAATGAGAATCGCAACCCCGCCTAACGTTCTCCGTTCACAGAACCACACAGGTTCGGTACCCAAGCCTGCCACGGAGCGCTCGGACAACGCGAGCGCAGCGTTGGACAGCTTTACTCCTCAGCGGGATCAGAACTGGATCGAGGCTGGTCAACTCATGAAAGAGGCGGGAGTTCCAGCCGAGAATCACTCCTTGATGCGAGAGAATATCGCGACCTATCTGTCCCATCGCATGTCGAAAACGCCGAGCCGCCGCTGGCGAGTCAAAATCGATCGAGACCTTGCCAAACCCTATTCCAACGACCGAGTTTTTGAGCGATTGGACGAACTGCAATCGGCTCTAGGAAACCGCCTCGCCGAATCTGGGGCCATGCCCAGCAAGCTCTATATAACGGGGAGTTTCGCAAAAGGGCGATTCTCTCCCCACGACGACCTGGATACGCTCAATGTGGTCAGTGAGCAACAGTACGACACAGTTCTCCAAGAAGCCGTCCTGCGACGCCAGCAAAAGGACATTCACTTCTTCCCCCTTCGCGAAGACCAGACGCACACAAACCGAGGCATGCTGATGGTCGATGGTGTGAGCCAAGCCGTGGACACGAAGGTTGCTCTAGAACCAGGATTTCTCAAACGAACCTACTTAGAAAACCTCAATAAGAAGACTCAGGCCCGACGCGAGGTCCAACCTCTTCTGGAAAAGTGGATCGGCAAAGCCCACCGGTCACGCTACGACTCGACCTCCATCCACTCAAGGCTCATGAGAACAGCTGTGGCGAGCCTGGGTCTGGCCAGTCAGGTCCCCCTCGTAGGCCCCCTGGTCGAGCGCTCTTTCAACCTCTTAGTCGCTCAGCAGCACAGTACGAACTGAAACCCT
>CAZVVF010000299.1:0-5616 GCA_964630575.1 uncultured Burkholderiales bacterium
CACCGCGTCGGGCGGAGTCGGAGGTTGCTCTACCGTTGCCTCAGAGGTCTCAGAAGCTTCGTCTTTGCTGATATTCGTTGCCGAGGCGAGGCTCTCTTGTGGGCTCAAGGGTGCCGGCTCTTCGCGGTGTTCGCTCGCTGGCTCGTCTCGGATTTCTAAGGGTTCCTCGCAAGAGTCGGAGTCTGCCAATTTCAGAGAGCCCACCAACGGGTCGTCGGCCTGGTCCTCGTCTGCTGGGTCTAAGTCGGGAGCGTTGATCAGCCACGCGATCTCATTTCTCAGCGTATCGATAAATCTTGACAGAATGGAGAGTTGAGGAACTCGGAAACGACCTGTTTCGGTGCGGCTCTCTAGGTAGACTAAGCCACGGATGACACCGTCATCACCGGTGAGGGGGCAACTCGCTACGGATTTGATGCCTCGCGGTGCGACATCGGGGAAGAGTTCGGGATCAAGTTCCTTAGAGGCGTCCAAGAGGAAACTCGGACTCCCTTGCTGCCACAGGTGTTCCAGCAGAGAGGGGCTGAGGGTCGCTGGGTCTCTCAACTCTTCTTCAGTGATGCCCAGCGCAGCAAGGGGGCGAACTCCACCGTCGATATCGATCAAGACGGCGGCTCGCTCAGGTCGCAGCACTCTGGCGATGATTTTGAGGCTCATCTTAGCCGAACTCTTGGCCTCTTCCCAACCCTGTTTCTCAAGCTCTGCGGTTGGCTCAGCCTCCGGCCTCCCAAGCTTCTTTTCGACGCGCTTTCTGAGCTCTTGCAGCACAGCTAAGTCTCTGTGCTTCAATCGACGGGGGGACTGAAGAACGATATACATGATCCCCTTGACGTCGTGGCTCGAATCGAAATAGGGAACACCCAAGACGCTCTGCTCGGAATTCGACTCTGATTCTGGGCGACCAGAACTCACGATTCGTTCGACGAGTTCCAGGTTGGCGAGGTCGGGCTCATCCCCCATTCCGTGAGAGGCCGCTATGGAGCCTCCACCATTGACCAAGATGGCAGCAGCATCCGGCTTTATCGTTTCGATGATCCGCTTGAGGAGTGTTTTTTCAAGCTCTGAGTTCGCGACCATGTACCCTATCCTTCAAGAAACTCTGGTTCCCAATTTCTTCTTCACTACCTGCCCAAAGCGATTTCCAAGATCGAGGCGAGAGACTGAGAATCGTGATTCGTTATGTATTTCTTGACCGAACGGTGAAAAAGCCAGAGGAGAGAACGACCCCGCCGACCTTTCAAGAGAGCCAACTCCTCGGCTGCGCTTTCGTAGAGGGCTCGAGCCCTTTGCAGTCTCTCCTCGAACCACTCGATGTAGCAGCCCTTTTCGAGCACTTCACTGGGGATGTTCACAAGACCCAGAGCCAGGTCTTCCTCCAGGTCTCTGACCACAGAGCACCAGCTGAGGAGTTCGACCAAGGAGGGGACATCGGCACTGCTGAGGTCAGACCCCGAACAACAGAGCATCAGGTCGAGCGACAACTGGAATGTTGTGTCGAGATGATGACTCAGTTCTCGTGCCTTCAAGCGAGCCTGCTCTCGAACCCGCTGGCGGTCAAGGATCATCTCCTCGATCAGAGCCAGGATTTTATCTTGAGGTAGGAAGCTCCAAGAAAGACGGGCTCCCATGGTGCTCAGATCGTCTTTGGCAAACTCCCCTGAACGCCACTGTTCGAGTTGACTTCTCACCAGAACTTCCGGCTCGACCCCAGAGTTCAGGTGTCCGTCGAGGATGTCGTCGAGCCGTTGTAGATAGCAAAACCCGATGAGGGCGACTTGTCCACGACGGGGGTGAAACAGCAAATTCAAGACGAGTGCTACAGCGCTTATGAGGTAGCGTCTGTGCCGCAGGACGCACCTGAGGAGATCGGAGGCACAACTGGCCAAAATTCTCCCCACTCCGCGCCCGGTCCACCAGCAAACAGCGAGAGACAGGATGAGCCCAGCCACGGCATCGAGGGGGTAGTGTTGATAGAGCAAGACCGTGGATACGGCGATACCGGCACTCCACAAGTAAACCACGGGGTTGGCCAAAAAATAGGCGCAAGTGGTGGCGTAACAAACGTGCAGAGAGGGGCAGTAGTTGCCCTCGAGGTTCAGCCAATCGGCAAACTTGAAGGTCCAGTTTTCTGCGGCAACCGGGGGAGACAGCGGCTCGACAGGCAGAAGAATGAAGATGGGCCAGACCAGGAGTGTTTGCCAGCACAAGGCGGTAAAGAAACGATAGAGTGAGGCTCGGGGCAGCTTAAAAACGGCAATGACCAGGAGCAGGTCCAAAGAGAGGTACAGCGGTGCGAGTTGCGGCCAGAAGGGCCAGTCTCCGTTGCTGAGTTCGAAGCGATAGCAGACCAGCGTTTGCAAAAAGCTGCTGCTGCCGTAAACGATCGAGAAGAGAGCCGTGAACAAGCAAGCGAGGGCAGCGCGCTCACGCATCGGGCAGCTCTCGCGGACCTTTCCACATGCGGAGCCAGTTCTCCAGGAAGCTCGGTTGAGGCTCCTCATAGGGGTCCACGAGTTGTGGCAGGGCAGTCCAAGGTGCGTTGGGGTGTTGGTGGTGGGCCCGATGCAAGGGGTAGTTGAGAAGGAGCTTCTGAAGCAAGGGGTGCGTGCGAAGGTTCCAGGCTCCGTTCTTGACCTCGAGCGGGCTGAAGGCATGGTCGGCGTATTGGAGCGAGGACCAGTTGAAGCCGAAGGCGGCGTAGCACAGAAACCAACCCCACCCGTTCAGGTCGAGAGTCAGAAAGAGTGTGGATTGGAGGGCTAGGGTGAAGATCACGTCCCATCGTGCTGCGCTTGGGTCGAGTTTCTCTAACGCTCCCAGGTATTCGTCGGAGCTGGTCTGGCTGGCGAGTTCGGAATCCCTCAGAGTCTCTAGCTTGAGAATCTGTGGAAAGAAGAGGTAGAGCAGTGAGGCCAGAGGGACGAAGAACCAGTAGAGACCGGTGAGGATGAAGTACCACTGGGCCCATTTTAAGAAGCGGTTGTCTCCCGGGCGCAAGTAGTCCCACTGTTCGGAGCGGCTACGGTTGTTGCGATGATGGGTGAGATGAAAGCAACGCTGCAGTCTATAGGAGGTCGGAAAGAAGGCGGCGCACCAACGACCGGCCCAGTCGTTGACCGACCTGTTGGGGTGAAAAGCGCCGTGGATGGCTTCGTGAAGCAGAGCATACATCGTGTGGTTCGTGTAAGAAAAAAGAACGAGCACGGGTAGAATCGTCCATCCGCTCCGGTGTGACACGTACCAGAGACAGGTCATGTTCAGTGCCGAGAGGAGCCCCGCCAGGCTCAGATTGAGTGCTCCTGGCAAGGCTCTGTTTTCACAGGCCTCAGGCAGAGGGGGCCTCGGGCAAGGCTTCCAGGTAGCGGGCGAAGCGTTCGATGGTGGCGTCGACCGGTAAGCCGGTGTAGGGTTGCAGTCTCACTCCCGACATGGGCTTGAGGTCGCTCCGCAAAAATGCCGTGTAGAGATACCGTGCCACCAGTGCAGAAAGCCCTCCGCCTTTGCTTCCCACGAGAAGGCGGATAAGCGTATGATCTCCCTTGGGCGTCATTCCTACCAACAGAGAGGCCTTGCGTCGGCCGAGCTGGGACTGGACGGTGAAGAGAGTGCCACCGTAGCACGTCATGGTGACCCTGATTCCGTTGGGCGCGAGCCATCTCATCAGCTTGTCGCTGATTTCGGCACCGGTGACCTCCGAGAGGTAGGTACACGAGAAGCGCCATCGGTCGACCTGTTCGAGAATCGGTTCTTGCAGCAAGCGACGCCGATGCACCGCTTCGTAGTGATGAGTGTCAAAGGCGTTGGCGGTGAGAGAGAACCAAGGGGCCTCTATGAGAGTGCTCTCGACTGAGCCCCAGTGGTATTCGGGTTGTTCAGGGGGTGGCTCGTAGTCCGCCTGAGCTCCGTTGAAGACGAGGATACCACCCATCCTCTCGACGACGGGCCAGCTTCGCAGTCTCTGATCGGTGCCGGCGACCCTGCCGTCGCCCTGAAGTCGCCATCCGTGGAGAGGACACGAAAGGTGCCCTTCGACCACCGTTCCTCCACACAGTTTCGCCCCCATGTGGGGACAGTAGGGATCCAGGACATGCACGCATCCCTCAGAGCGAAAGAGAACGATCTCGTTTTCTCCCACAAAGGACCGGAGTACACCGTTTTCAGGGAGTTCTTGGCTCGATGCAACGAGGAACCAAGCTGACAGGTTGTTGGAGATTCTCCAAGGGAGATGGCCAGGCGGCACTATGATTTGCGGCGCCCCACAAGAAATCCGATCACCAAGCCCAAGACCAGTCCCACGGCTGCTGCGATGCCCAGCAGTCCCCGCATTTTGGTTAGGACGGGATTGTCGAACATGTTGACGGAGTAGTGGAAGTTGGCGATCTTCCAGCTCTCCTCATCTCTGACCAAGGCCGCTGACCAGCGGGGCTGGACCTTGATGACGGTGTTGTCAGCGAGTGTGTACTCGTCGTCGGAATGCCCGTAGGCGATGCCAAATTTGGCATCGTAAGGCTCATCGGAGCCGGGATACAGGATGGTCAGTTCGTCGACTTCAAAGTGGGTTTTCGCATCCTTGACGCGGGACTCAGGCCCGGTCATCATTTTTTCGAAGTAGGCTCGAATGTTGTCCTTGCCTTTGACAACGTCACCGTTCATGGTCGAAAACACAACTTCGTTTGAGACTCCCTCGAGAATCGATTCGATATCCCGAGCGTTCATGGCGTCTTCCATATGTTGCTTGAGCAGCCGCAACTCAGCGTGAGCTGGGTTTTCCGTACTGGGCTGCTCCGTTGCCACTGGGGTCTGACTCTCACTCGGTGTCGGACTCGGCTCTTGGCCGAGTGACACGCTTGTCAGAAGGAGGAGGCAGCAGATGATCAGTCTCTTCATAGAGAGGAGGTTCTTGCTTTTGCATGAGCAGTCCTCGGGAATTCCAATCCCGCCGGTTTGGCGGGGCTCAGGCAGAGCAGCCGTAGGCCCAGAACAAGAACAACGGAGCGAATGTCTCATAGAGAGAGCATTCGCATCCGTTGCGATGGAGGCATAGGGCTCAGCGTGCTTCTGGTCGGGCCAGGACTAACGCTTGCGCCTAGTATGGCAAGGGTCTACCAGATCTTCACTCGCTCCTCGACCGGTAGGAACATGCCGTCTCCCTCTTCAACATCGAAGGCTTCGTAGAAGGCGTCGACGTTTCTCAAGGGTCCGAGTACCCGGTACTGAGCAGGAGAGTGCGGGTCGCTGAGGAGCCGTGCCCGCAGGGCGTCTTCGCGTATCTTGCCTCTCCACACTTGGGCCCAGCCCATAAAGAACCGCTGAGGTCCGGTGAGGCCGTCGATAACGGGAGCTTCTTTGCCATCGAGCGACATGAGGTAGGCACGGTAGCCGATAGCCACCCCGGCCAAGTCACCGATGTTCTCTCCCAGAGTCAGTCGACCGTTGACGTTCATGCCTTCGATAGGACTGAAGGTTTCGTACTGCTCCACAAAACGATCTCCGAGGGCGTCGAAGGCGATGCGGTCTTCTTCGGTCCACCAGCTACGCAGGTTGCCGCTACCGTCGTATTTGGATCCCTGGTCGTCGAAGCCGTGGCCGATCTCGTGACCGATGACCCCACCGATC
>CAZVVF010000300.1:0-5613 GCA_964630575.1 uncultured Burkholderiales bacterium
GACATCGTGGGAGACGAGCGACGGATCAGGGTGGCCCCGACAGGCCTGGCAAACACCCTGGTCCTCTGCAAGGAAGAGCCCTCCTCAGAGGCAGAGCGCCCCCTCCGACTCTTAGACATCCTTCTCCACGCCGAGCTCTTTGCCGACTGTCCTATCGAAAAGAGCTTGGAGTTTCTGCACATCGCCCGCAGCACTCAGGTCAAGCGAGGAGACGAGATCATTCGTGAGGGCGAATGGGGAGATGCCTTCTTCCTGGTTGCCCAAGGTGAGGTTGGCGTCTACAAGAAGGATAGCCTGATCCGAACGCTGAGGCGCTACGACTACTTTGGAGAGATGGCCATCGTCCTCGATACCCCTCGCCACGCGAGTGTCCGAGCCCTGAGCGACTGCGAACTCGTGACCATCGAGAGAAGCGACTTTATCAAATTCATCGCCAACACGGAACTACCGGGCATTCTGCATCGAGTAGCCCAGAACAAACTCAACGACCTGTGGCCGGTCATGAAGGCCAACCGGAGCCTCAACCCGCTCTCCCCCTTCCAGAGAGGTCAACTCCTTTCTATCTTAGAGCTGAAAGACTTCAAGTCCGGTGACGTTCTCTTTACCGCTGGAGGCTTGCCTCTCGAAGTCTACCTCGTTGCCACAGGATCGGTTCGACTCGTCTCCTCAAAAGGGGGAGAATTCTTGGCCACCCGAGGGGCTGTCTTCGGTCGATTCCCAGAAAAAGATAGGCTGGTCACCCACGAAGTTTCCGCCATCGTAGCCGAAGAAAGCCAGATCTTTATCGGTTCTCTCACAACCCTACGAGGCTTCTTCCGCCGCAATCCAGGAACTTTCGTACGCCTGAGCAGAATATTGAGACAGGACCCCTTTTCTGTGTCCACTTAGGACATGTCACCCCAGGAGGTAGGGAAGGTGACTCACCACCCGAAGGACGCAGGCGATGCATCTGGATGAGTTCATAGAAAAATGTTCCGGCCAAGGCCGAATCGAATCGGAGGGCAGTTTCTCCGTCGACAGTCTAGCAGCCCTGCGCAAGACCCTCGCGTCTGCTCTTCCCGAACCGCACTACTATCTGTTTCAACTGTTGCAGAGCCTCGTTTTGGCTGAGGCCTCAGACATCAAGGTTGGCATCGGCAGGCGAGAGAACCGGATCTCCTTTCACGACAAAAACAGAACCTTCGCCGACCTCGATGAAGTGGCCGCTAAATTCCAAAAGGGCCTATCCGTGGCGGCGAATTCTCCGCTCGACCTTTTTATGAGTGGATTGGTGACCGCGCTCGGCTGCCACATCGCCAGCGCCGAGTTCCACAGCGGCTACGAAAAACTCGTGGTCAGCGTCAACGGGCTCTCGCGAACGAAGCTCAGCCGAGAGGCGAGCACACCGACCATTCACCTCCAGCGCTCCCTCAAGAGAGGCCTGTCTTACTCTTGGAGTCGTATCTGGGGGGCTCGCAAGGAAGAGTTCCGGATTCGAAAATCCTTCGAATACTCACCGATACCGATCAGCGTTGCAGGCTTAGACACCTCCCCCCGAAGCGGATGGCGACGCGCCCTTGACGGCGACGAACGTTACGCCCTCGCCGAAGTCGCCTTTTTGAGCGCCGGTCGCGCCAACCACCGAGGCGAAGCTCAGGAGGTCGTCACTCGCGTCCCCACAAGCCCCTTTCTGCACCACTGCCAAGCCCAGGAAAAGCGAGCCGAGGGCAGCGAAGTTTCGGTCGCGCCGAACCTATTTTTCATGGCCGTAGACCCTGAAGGGACACCGCTGGAGACGGCGTTTTGCGCCGAGAAGTGGGGACAGCGCCAATGGACCGTCTGCCTCACGAACGGCGCGAACGCTAAAGCCAACATCCTTTTCGTTCGCAACGGATGCACGGTGCTGCAAACCGAGGCAGACCTCGGCCTACCTGGACTCCACCTCGTCGCTCCCGCCGACGACCTACAGGTCGACGCCACAGGTTACCAACTCGTCAAGAACAAGGCCTTTCAAGTCCGAATGCAGCAAGCCCAGCGCAAGGTTCAAGAGAGCAAGAGAATTCTGGAGAGTCAGGACCTGACGACCGCCCTGCAGGCCATGGGCAAGGACCCCGAGAGCATCTTGGCCGACTTTGACTGGCTCAACCCAGCGGGGTGAACAAGTCCATCGACGCTGTGGGTGGGCAGGCCATCGAGGTTGCCGAAACACTCGCCCTCTTCTCCACACTCGAAGGCTCCGCTCAGTCCCTGGAGGCCCTTGCCACTCGCCTGGAAGTCTCCAGGAGAGGCCTGAGACCCCTGCTGTTCTTGCTCTGTTCGATAGGGCTCCTCGAAGAGAGGGAAGGCAAATTTTCTCTCAGTCCCGACTGCCAAGACTTTCTAAGCCAAGAATGGCCACAACAAAAAACCGATCGGTGCCGCTCCCTGCCATGGGAAAACCTTGAGAGAGCCGTGCGCACCGGTCGCTGCGTTGTTTCGCCCATCGAGGGAGAGGCTGACGGCGGGAGCTTCTTCAGCGGGGTCGTCGACACGCTCTTTCAGCTACATTCCCCCATGGCTCAACACCTCGACAAAGAACTCCCCAGCACGATTCATAGGGTCCTAGACTTGGGAGCCGGCAGCGCCGTATGGAGCCTCGGCCTTTTGAGTCAGCGCGACCATGTCCAAGCCGTAGCCGTCGACTCTGCCAAGGTACTCAATGAGGTCACTCGCCCCTTCGTGCAGAAGCACGGGCTCAGCCAGCGCTTCGAACTGCGCCCGGGAGACTATCACGAAGTCGATCTCGAAGCTGAGCACTACGACCTTGTCTACCTTGGCCACGTGATCCATTCAGAAGGTTGGGATGCCTCCCGAGAGCTTTTGGCGCGCTGCTTTCGAAGCCTCAAGGAGGGGGCCATTCTGGCCATCGCGGAATGGGTGGGCTCAGAACCCAGAGGCCTTGACTATCACGCCAACCTGTTTGACCTCAACATGCTGATGTTCACCGAACACGGGCTTGTCTTCAGCGCGAGCGAAATGGAAGACCTCGTCCAAGAAGCAGGCTTTCGAGACCTTCGCTGGGTGAGGGGACCGGGTCGCCACCCCGTTCTGCTCGCTCACAAAGCCGAAGCGAAATCAGTCTGAGCCGGGCTGAGGTCTGGCGAATCCAGAGGCGTTGCGATGCCCGCCACCCCCGAACTTCGCCGCCACAACGCTCACATCGAAGTCACCGATGGAGCGAAGCGACCAGGCCTCATTGGCACCCTTTTGATAATAGACTCCGGCGAATGGGGCTTCGGGAAACTTCTTGCACAACTCGTCCCCGATCTCACTTTGAAACAGGAGGGAGTTCACCACTGGGATCTTATATCCGGCGAGCTCTGTCCAATACAGCTTGCTCATAGCACGCGCTATCAGGCTCAGCTGATAGCCCAGGAGTATACGTCCCTGAGCCTTGAGATCGGCCACATCAAAATTCTCCCAAGACTCAAAGGAAAAAATCGTTTGGGTGATCGCCAGAGCGACCTCTCGACTCTCCGGCAAAGCCCAGTTCCAAAGGTCTCGGTCCTCCACGTAGGCCAGAAGCTCGGGGAGTTCGCTCCCTGGATGCCAGTACTCCCAAGCCATCCTCGCGCCGGACTTGGACATATCGAACTTGGCAAACGGTAGGTCTTCGAGGTCTTGAGCCGCCGAGCGATGGTGGTCCAGCACCACGAGCGCCTCGACGCGATCTGCGATCTCCAGGAGCTGATCCCGCGGATAAGCGAAGTCGACGATGGCGAGGCGAGTCGAGTCGCTCACCTCCGGCATCGGGTCACCGTGCCTGACCGGCCGATAGGTCACCGAATCCCCGAGAACCTTCCAGGCAGACCAAGCCGCACCAAAGCCGTCGGCGCAGTTCGCGTGGTACCAAACGTCGGTCAATGATTGGGGATCTGGTAAATCCGTCACCTGCCGGAATTTGCTGAAAAACCTCTCACTCCTGTTTCATGTCCCGCCCGATCGACAGCAGAGGAGTTCCAGCGACATCGACCAAAAGATCCGCAATGCCACTCGTCTCCCACTTTCCGTTGCCTACCTTCACGGAGCTCAAGGCCAAGGGTCATCAGGTTTTAGATCTCGACCAAGCCCGCTGTCAGGACATCCGGGAACTCCACATCGGCTTTCTGAACATGATGCCCGACGCCGCCTTCCAAGTCACTGAGCGTCAGTACTTTCGCCTTATTGGTGCTTGCAATCAGATCGTGCAGTTCTTTGTCCATCCCTTTACCATACCGGGAATCGAACGCCAAGCCGAGACCTCGGACTACATCGAGCGATACTACAGCAAATTTGAGAACCTCAAACGGGAAGGCCTCGATGCACTCATCATCACCGGTGCCAATGTGTCCAATCCGGCGCTCAGGGAAGAACCCTTCTGGGAGCCGCTGACCGAGGTCGTCAACTGGGCCAAGGAAACCGTCTGCAGCACCATGTGCTCGTGCCTGGCGAGCCACGCCATTCTAGACATGCTCTACGGTGTCAAGAGGCGCCGAATGGACCGAAAGCGATGGGGCGTTTATCAGCACGTCTATCGAGACCGCAGCAAACCACACCCCTTGCTGAGGGATGTCAACACTCGCTTCGACATCCCCCACTCCCGCTGGAACACAGTCGAACTCGAACAACTCGAACTCGCCGGACTCAAAGTCTTGGTCATCAGCGAAGAGGAGGACGTTCATCTAGCCACCAGCCCCGACGGATTTCGCTTCATCTTTTCCCAGGGGCACCCCGAATACGACATCCATAGCCTCCTCAAGGAGTACAAGCGAGAGGTATTTCGCTACACCGCAGGGGAACGCCCAACCTATCCGCCCTTCCCTGAGCACTACTTCAGCGAACGCTGCAAACGCCTGGGGCGAGCTATCGAACGAAGGGTTCGACAGCTTCAGAGCGAGAGCCAAACCCTACCGGAATCGGAATTCCAGGAGGCCGATTTTATGGGCTGCCTGCACAACACTTGGGGCGATTCGGGCAAGGCCGTTTTCAACAACTGGCTCGGCCTGGTCTACCAACTCACCCACGTCGACCGCCGACGTCCCTTTCTCAATGGAGTTGACCCACAGAACCCTTTAGGACTCTGAGCGAGCTTTGTTGGAGTCTGCCCGAGAGGTATTTCGATCCCCACCTCGGACTATATAAGGATGAAGATAGAAACCCTCGCTGTCCACGCGGGATACCAAACAGACCCCACCACGAAATCCAGTGCTGTACCTATCTACCAGACGGTGGCCTATGAATTCGACGACGCGCAGCACGGAGCCGATCTGTTTAACCTCGCTGTACCCGGCAACATCTACACGAGGATCATGAACCCTACCAGTGATGTGCTAGAAAAGCGGGTCGCCGAACTCGAGGGTGGTCTCGCAGGCCTCGCTGTATCAGCAGGGAGTGCGGCCATCAACTACGCCATCTTGACACTCGCGGAGAAAGGCAACAATGTTGTCGCCGTTCCCCTACTCTACGGCGGGACCTACACTCTCCTGGCCCACATGCTACCGGCCCTGGGCATCGAGGTCCGCTTCGCCGAGGACGACTCGGTGGAGAGCCTCGCGAAACTGATCGATGACAAGACTTCGCTCGTCTACTGCGAATCGATCGGAACCCCGGCCGGCA
>CAZVVF010000301.1:0-5609 GCA_964630575.1 uncultured Burkholderiales bacterium
CGATCTGATGAAGGTCCGATAGGCCATCGCCACTTTCCGGCAGACCGAGGTTGTCGGGGGGAGAGGTTGGAAACCAGTTCTCGGCCGCGTAGAGCAGGGCGTGAGATGCCAGGGCGGAGTTGTGAGTGTAGCGACCGTAGTCACCAGCGTCGTGATGCCCACCTGAGATCGCAGTGCTAGAGCCAGAGACCGGACCCAGGTGGCAGGCTGGGCGCACCCATGGGGTGTAGGGCTTTTTCAGCTCCACTCCACAGCGTTGGTGGTAGAGTCCGAGGGCATAGTTCTGAGCCGATTCGAGAGCCGCTGTTGGGCTGACCCTAAAGGTCTCGGAGACCCCCCACTCTGGTACTTCCACTCGGTACTGGCCCTCCGGGAGGTCCGGCAACACGACGGTGGCGACTTCCTGGTTGGGATTCGGTTCATAGGGATAGCCTCTCTCGGGGGTTCTCACCCAAGAGAGCTCTTGAGGGGCGCGACCATCAACCGGGATGAGCTTCACGGCAGCGCCCTGGGGCAAGGGCAGTTCTCTCTGGCCCAGATACAGACCCAGCTTGATCACTCCAGGCTGGCCCTGCTGATAACCGATGCGGTCTACGTGGATGCCCGGGTGAGGGTTGGCTCTGACGATGTCGCCAGTGAGCGTCACGGAATCGGCTCGCACTTCCACTCGATCGCCTAGCTCGATCTCTGAGGCGACCTCGAAGGTATGAAAGTCCTCAAACTGTGAGGCTGAGGTGTTTGGATCGAAGGAGCGGAGGTGGTGAATATAGGAGAGGTTTTTGAAGCTGGTCTCCTGTGAGTCGATAAAGATTCGGGGCTCAGTCAGCTCCTCCAGTGGCTCCGTTGAAACTCGATGTATCTGAAAGTGATGGCTGTCCAACTTGACGAGCGGGGTTTGACTGGGCTGGCTGTGGCAAGCCGACAGGCTCAGGGCCAAAAGGGTCAGGAGGCAGCGAAAGAACTTAGCCGGGCCTGATGGATGGAGCATTCAGTCATCCGCTTTCGAACGCAGGGTGTGCAGGGTGATCTCAGGCGGGCAGAAGAAGCGAACCGGGACTCCGCAGCTTCCGGTGCCACGGGAGGTATAGCCGAGCATGCCCTGATGCTCCCAACGGCCCGCTATCATCGCTGCCGGACATCGACAGATCCGCAACAGGGGTATTCCACCGGGCAAACAGATCTGTCCGCCGTGGGTATGGCCGCTGAGTTGCAAGGCGAATCCCAGCGAGGCGGCTCGTCGATAGACATCGGGCGAATGAGCCAAAAGGATCTTGAAGGCCGCGTCGTCGATGTTCCCGATGGCCCTCTCAAAATTCTCTGTTTCGTAGAACGAGGAGTCGTCGATCCCTACGAGATGGATAGAGGCTTCGTCCTCTTCGAGTTGGAGTTCGACGTTTTCGTTGAGCAAAAAGTTGATGCCTAGAGCCTCCAACTCGGCGACCTCTTCGATGAAATCGTGATTCCCTAAAATGGCGAAGCAGGGGGCCTTGATGTGAGGATAAATCTTGCCCATCTCCTCGACCACCAGGTCGTGAGGCCCACTCGTTGCGGCTCGAAAATCCCCTGTCAACACACAGATGTCATAGTCCAGCTTGCTGAGAGATTCTATGATTCGGGGGGTGAGCTTGGTATCGAGGTCTAGATGAAGATCGCTGAGTTGAAGAATGCGGTAACCGTCGAAAGCTGGGGGGAGATCCGGCAGAGCCCACTCTACGACCTCCGTTTTGAGATCGAGAAACTGCCGGTTACCCAAGCCGTAGAGTCCGGTGAGTTTCAGCAGGGTGTAGAGTAGGACGTGAAGGGAGTCGGCGTTTTCAAAATGGAAGAGATTCCGGCCCTGACTGAAGACGTCGCTAGCGTGGTAGACCTGAAAGTTCATGCGCTGTTTCCAGGAGGTCGGGCCCAGGCGCTCTTCGTAGGAAAACTCGTTCTCGATGCTGGTCTCTTCGGGGTGCACACCCTCACTGTTCGCCCAATCTCGGGGATTCCTTTGCTCGGCTTTGCCGGGCTTGGTTGGGCAGACAAGACTTTTTCGCAGAGCTGCGAAGAGACACAGCATGAATTGTAAAATGGAAATACAGGGGAATGTCGCTGTCGTCGTCATCCAGGAGAAACGACTCGATGCCCGGCTAGCCAATGATTTTAAGAAATATGTACAGGGGCTCGTAGCGGAGGGCTATACGAACCTTCTCTTGGACCTCGGCGAGGTCCAGTTCGTGGACAGTTCTGGCTTGGGGGCTCTGGTCTCAAATCTCAAGAGCGTTGGCTCCGACGGTGAACTCGAACTCTGCTCCGTCAACGCTCCCGTCCAGTCGCTTCTCAAACTGACCAGGTTGGACCGAGTCTTCACGGTCTACAAAGACCGCGCTGAAGCTCTCGGCGTGTCGAGTTAGCCGTTGCCCTCGACTCAGGGTCTGGCTTTCTCGACCCGGTTGAGAGTCCGCCCTCTGTGAGAGGGGTCGGGAAGCCTCCATTCGTTAGGAGACTTCACCGCCGAGCGAGATGGGCTCACCAGTGTCGTTGGACAGGTCCACGCTGCCGACAAAGTCGACCCCTTCCTGAAAGACATAGTCTCCTTTGACGCTCAGAGAGCGGCATCTCTCGAGGCCGACCTGGGCCGGAAATCTGCGCTCAAAATCTTCCAGAAACTTGAACTCCTCCCCGAGCACGACGGTGGGTAAGGGGCTTTTCTTCGCCTGCAGTTCGAACTGGTCGTTGAGTCCGAAGAGTTCGCTACGAACCAAAAGAAGATCGGACGTTTTCTTCACTGGCACAAACCTAGAGCGAGGTACCTCGACCGCTAAGGTGTTGGAGAAGGCAGCGATCGCGGCTCCCATGGCAGATTCTACCTGAATGACCGCGGCGCTCTTGGGGTCCGACGGATCGACGGTCTTGCGGTTGACGATGATCGGAAGCTCGACCGAATCGAGAGAATCCGCTATCTTTTCAAGATTCAGCCAGAGGTTGTTGGTGTTGAAGAAACGGTGCTTTTCTATATTCTGAAAGCTACTTTGGTCCGAATCGGGACATTGGGCGACCTCGCGCAGCAAGAGTTGGCCGTCCTTGCTACGGGCGAGGTGCCCCCCTTTCTTGTCGGCCTCGGTCCGGCGGGTGACCTCCATGAGAAAAGAACCTCCGGATTTGGCGAAGTACTCGAGAAGGCGAGTATCGACGGTTGCCCCTAGATTGTCGATGTTGGAGACAAAGAGATACTTGATTCCCCGCTCCCTGAACTGGTCCACGATTCCGGACTCCAGAAGGGAGAGGTATATGTCACCGTGGCCCGGTGGGCACCACTCCATCTCCTCGTTGGGTTCATACTCCGCTGGCTTTCCAGTGGCGATATCGATCTTGGGGACCTTGGATTGCAAAAACTCAAAGGGAAGGTCTTGCTGAAGCTTTTGCCTTTCTAAGCATTCCAACGAGTCCTTGCTGGTGCTGTAGCTGTTCATGAGAACGAGAGGAAAGGGGCGGCCGATCTGTTCAGAAAACTTGGCCACCTGGAGGGCGGTGATGTCTAGAAAAGACAGGTCGTCCTTGACCGGTATCAGAGATTTCGCCTTCCTGAGCCCCATGCTGGTTCCTAGGCCGCCATTGAGCTTCACCATGGCGAGTTGAGAGAGGTGTTCGTCCGACTCGCTCAGTTCATCGTAGTGGGGCAGGGCTTGGACAGCTTCGATGGCGGATTCAGGGATCAGTCCAGTCTCACCGGCGTTGAGAGCCTTCAGGGTTCGACAGAAGTTCTCGATGCGAAGCTCCGAGATTTGGGCCTTTCGCATCTTGTCCACAAACGACTCTATTTGTATGTTCAATTGACTCGTCACTCTTCTCTTGATTTCTTGACAATTCCGTCGCTGGGTCTCGGGCGGTCCTCATCGCGAATCTCCTTCGCCCAATCCTCGTCTACACCTATGTCCAGCGGGCCTTGGCGATCGCGCTCACCCGGCGCCAGAGGCGGCAGGCCCTGAGCGCTGGACCGAAGGGAAAGGAATAATCCAGTCGAACCACCTGAGTTATAAGCATGTCTCTCAGGCCGAGCGAGCCCGCACTGTCTGGGAGGTTCGAGGGGGAAGGAAATCGCGATCTCGGAGAACACTCTAAAAGAAACCATCGCCAGAAGAGCGCTCTCGGCGCTGCTCGAGCGCTCCGGGGTCGGGACCCTCGCGTACCCTGTCCTGATAGCCGTGGCTGGTCTTTCAACGACGCTTCCGCAGGACTACCCGACCTTCTTTTGGTCGGTTCTTCTGCTGAATCTTTTCTTGGCCGAGTTTCGTTTCATTCTCAACCGCCGCTTGCTGGAGCGGGACGTTTCTTCCGGTCGCCTCTGGTTTTTCGTCGGGGTCGTAATGCAGGGCATCGCCTGGGCGGGCTTCACCGCCCCCACGGTCTATCTCTACGGACTGACCGAGACGAGTTTGTTGGTACTGGTCATGGTGGCTGGCGTCGGGGCTGGAGGATTGACGGTGCTCTCCGTTGACCCGCCTATCCTCCGGTCTTATATCGCCTTAGATTTTTTGCCGGTGGTTGTGGGGGCGGCCTTGTCCGGCCATCGATTCGTGGTCTGGACCTTTCTCGTTTACGGGGTCTTTCTCTTGGTTCAGTGCGGCCACCAATACCGCTGGTTCGCTCACGCGGTGTCCTACAATTTTAAACTGGAAGAGTCGCGGGCTGAGTTGGAATTGGCCAGACAGCAAGCGGATCAAGCCAATCACGCCAAGAGTGCGTTTTTGGCCACCATGAGCCACGAGATCCGCACTCCCATGAACGGTGTGATCGGAATGACGAGCTTACTTCTCGACACGGAACTCGATGACCGACAACGACAGTTCGCGACCACCATAGGGTCGTGTGGGAATGCCCTTTTGTCTTTGATCAACGACATCTTGGACTTCTCTAAGATTGAAGCCGATCGCGTGGAGCTCGAAAAGGTGGAGTTCCGCCTTCGACCGGCGATCGAAGATGTCGCCGATATCTTAGCCTTTAAGGCCCAGAAAAAGGGGCTGCAGTTTGCCGTTGTGGTTCAACCCAGCTTGCCCTCTAGGGTCATCGGGGACCCCTCTCGTTTGGGTCAGATCCTTCTGAATCTGGCCTCCAATGCGGTCAAGTTCACCTCCGAAGGTGAGGTCATTATTCGCGTTCGCGAAGCCGCTGACCAACCGAAAGACTCAGCGCTGCTCAGGCTAGCGGTCGAGGTTGTCGATACCGGTATAGGGGTTGACCTGGAGAAGCAGGAAACGATCTTTGAGCCGTTCGCTCAGGCTGATGTCTCCACAACCCGGGAGTTTGGCGGTACCGGTTTGGGGTTGACAATCTGCAAACGTCTGGTGGAAGCGATGGGGGGGACGTTGGGGCTGGAAAGCTCCCCCGGGCAGGGTAGTCGTTTTTTCTTCTCGGTCACCCTGGAGCGCTCCAAAGAGGAGAAGGCCGTTGAGTTTCCTCTCCACGACATTAAGGGCTTGAGGGTGCTCGTTATCGACGACAACCTCACCAACCGACAGATCTTTATGGAACAACTTCAGGTCTGGGGGTGTCAGGTTCAGAGCAGTTCTCGACCGCAGTCGGGGCTGGAGAAATTACTCCAAGCGAGCACCACAGAGCAAGCCTTTCAG
>CAZVVF010000302.1:0-2439 GCA_964630575.1 uncultured Burkholderiales bacterium
CCTTTTCCAAAAGGTCGGGGCGCCCCACGTCGCCTACGAAGACAAAGTCTCCGGTGAAGGCCCCTACGGGCTGGTCGCTGCTGGGGTTGTCGGTGAGTATAAAGGAGATGTGCTCGGGCGTATGGCCTGGTGTGTGCATGACCTCCAGGCTGAGGTTTCCAAGTTTGATCACATCGGCGTCGTGAACGATTTCGTCGGAAGGTCCAGCGAAACGGTAGAGCCAGTCGGGACCACCCTCGCCGGATAGATACATCTTGGCACCTGTCTCATGAGCCAACTGGCGAGTTCCAGACAGGTAGTCGGCATGAATGTGAGTCTCTGTGACGGCCACGATCTTCATATTTTGGGCCAGAGCCGTCTCTAGGTAGGGCGCGATGTGACGGGAAGGGTCGATGACCATGGCCACACCTTCTGCTTGGCATCCGATCAGGTAGCTGGCGTGGGCCAGATTGTCGTCGTAAAATCGCTTAAAATACATGATAGCCTCCTTCTATACTTATCCTGTTCTCTTCTTCTAGACTGTTGTAAGGCATTCTTTTTCTGTATCACAGCCTGCCCACAGCCAACCTCATTAAGCCTTGAGTCTCTTCAGGTCAGCCTCTTTACATTGCCATTAAAATGCATTTATATATAATTGTCAATATATAGATAGTGAAATAGAAGCGAGGAAAACAAAGATTGTGATATTCTTCTTGGCGACACTAGTGGGAGTCTCCCTCGGTCTGCTCGGCTCTGGTGGCTCCATCCTAGCCGTCCCGATTTTGAAGTACGGAGCCGGTTTGTCGGTCAAACAGGCCGTGGCCACTTCGTTGGCCACGGTGGGAGCCGTCTCGGCTTTGGGAGCAGGGCTTGCCTGGAGGGAGGGCCGAGTTCTTCTTAAAGAGGGGATGCTCTTCGCGGTCGTGGCCATGCTGGGTACTGTTGGGGGAGTCAAGATCGCCAACCTCATGTCCGACAAGCTGCAAATGTCGGTTTTCGTTGTGGTCATGGCTCTGGCATCGCTTCGCATGGCTCAGTCTAAGAAGGCGAAAAAGGAAGCCAAGCCCGAGGTCTCTTGGCAGGGAGGCTTGAGGGCGCTGGCCGTGGGTGTGCTCACCGGGATCGCAGGTGTAGGAGGCGGTTTCTTGATCGTTCCAGCCCTCGTGTCCCTGTTCCATTTACCCATGAAGAAGGCCACCGGGACATCTCTATTGGTCATCGCGCTCAACAGTATGGTGGGCATGGGGGCCTATGCTCAAACCGTGTCGCTGAACTGGGGGTTTGTCGCTGGTTTCGCGGGCGCGGCTGCATTCGGTCTGGTTGTGGGCATGCGCGCCTCGCGAAGAATTGAGGACAGCAGGCTTCAGAAGCTCTTTGCTCTGGGTCTCTTGCTGGTGAGTGGCTACGTGATTTTCCGGGAGTTCATGCCCTAGCGACCAAGGGGGCAGCACCGGCGCCATCGACTTTGTCTCTCGGCTTTTTGGATGTGTCTGGCCGAGTGCGGTAGCGCCGGGTTTCCAAAGGGATTGTCGCGGTCCTGAAGGACCTCGGTGTCGAGGTTTTTCCCTGGAGCCCGAGAACACTTTCGAGGTGGACCCGAGTCAAAGAACAGAGAACCTAAGACTGCGCCGGTCGCTGCTGGTTCTTTTGACTCGTCAACTGTCGGTGTTGCTGGAAGGCGGGGTTCCCCTGCGTCGCTCTCTCGACGTTTTGGCCGATAGCTCGATGGACGAGGACGAGCGCGTTGTTTTGACTTGGCTGGTGAAGGCCGTGGAGAGTGGTTGGCGCTTGTCTGCTGCCATGAAAGTTCATTCGAGGACCTTTGACAGTGTCTATATTTCCATGGTTGAAGTCGGCGAAGAAACAGGCCAATTGAGCCGAACTTTGCGCAGTCTTTCCGTTTGGATCGACTCGGAGCAGAGCTTGATTCGCGAAGTGAAGTCGAGTCTGACTTATCCGCTGGTTGTCATCGTGGTGGCTTTTTTTCTCACGGTCTTTTATTTGGTGGTGATCTTTCCTGGCTTTGCAGGGTTCTTGACGCGCGACGATTCGATCCCGCTGCCAACTCAGATCCTTCTCGCTCTCAGTCAAGCTCTGTCGAGTCCCCTGCTATGGCTGGTGGCTATTCCCAGCCTTGTGATCGGCTACAAATCGATGTTGGTCACGCTCCGGTCGGGTCGCTACCGAAGAGCGATTTGGCTCTTCTTGAGTCAGATCCCGGTCGTTTCGGCGGCCTTGCAGTATCTAACCTGCAGTCGGTTCTGTTCGGCCATGTACATCCTGCTGGACAGCGGGGTCGACGTCACCAAGAGCTTTCAGTTGTCGAGTTTGGCATCGGGTAGTCCCGTCATCTCCGGTTGCTGTCCAGGACAACTGAATGGCCCCGTTCAAAGAATTATCCGGTGCGGCACTTAAATCAGATATCATTGCTGGCGGCATAGAATCAATGCTTGCCCAGGC
>CAZVVF010000302.1:2449-5601 GCA_964630575.1 uncultured Burkholderiales bacterium
CTCCGGTGATATCGGCGAAGGTGTAAGCACCATTGCTCAAGGTGGAAGCCTCTCTGAGCACATGGCTCTCAACCCGGGCTCCTATCCAGCTATGATGGTCGGTTTGGTGGCAACCGGTGAAGAAGCCGCCTCCCTGCCCACTGTTTTCGCTCGATTGGCCAAGATGCTAGAAGAGGAGGCGCGCTGGAGTTTTGAAATGCTCACAGCGATTATTGAGCCGGTCATCATGATGCTGGTTTCCGTCTTGGTCGCGACCCTTATCATCAGTACCGCGATGCCGATCTACGCCTTGATCAGGAATACCCTCTGACCGCCGAGGGGAACGAAGGGGCAGCCGCCTAGCGCCAGTCTACCCATCGAAAAGGTCTAGTCGAGATAGATTTCGGCCCATTGGTGAGTTTGGGAACACCGGTCATATCCCAATCATAGAGGCTGGCCCCGCCGAAATTGCTCTCCGTGATACAAGCCTGTGAGCCGTCGGAGGAAAAGGAGATGTCATACAGTTTCACTCCAACACCAGCGGCGTTGGTCAATCGGTTGTAGGTCGCTGTGAAGCGTGGCGTGGCTCCGGTTCCTCTGTCCTCAACCTGAAAGACTCGGGCACCATCGTAACCCTCCTTTTCACTCCGTACGACAACGAGTGGTTTCGTCGGATCGGGCGGATTGGGGTGAATGGTGAGAAAGTGATTGCTCCCGCCAACGGGACTCTTGGTTCCGCTAGGGGTCACGTTGGTCCAGTCGAGAACGCGCGGAGGGTCTACGCTCTCATCGATCTCACCCAGCCAAAGGTCGCTGGAGTTTGTGGTTCGGTCTCCAACTGTGCGCTCGGCAAAGGCGACGAGCGCGATATAGCGCCCGTCTGAAGAGATGTCGAAAGAGGCGGTGCTGGAAAGGCCCGGGATTCTTGGAGTGAGTTGAGCCAAGCCTGTTCCGTCGGGATTGATGGTTCGGATCATGCTGTAGGATGAACCAAAGTAGATCTTGGTGCCGGTGGCATTCCAGTGGGAGCGCAGATAGTATCGGCTCCGTTCACTCGTAATGAATCTGGGGTCGCTCCCATCGATGTTGGCGACATACATGGCGTCTCGGTCGTAGGCATTTTGGTCCCAGACCATTTTGCTACCATCTGGGGAGATATTGACGTACCAGGGAGAGCCGGCCGAAATCAATCTCTTGAGTCCCGTTCCGTTGCTGAGAATGGAGAAAATTCCGGTGTCGTCGCAAAGAAAGATGAGCTCATTCTCCACCACGGTGATATCTCTGAGTTCGGCTGAATTAGCAGCAACACTGGACCCACTGGAGTTGCTCACCGCCGCTTTGATCTCAAAGAGGTCTCCAATAGCAGCGTCGACCGGCGGCTTCCAGGTGACTTCTGTGAGCCACTTTTGCAGCTTTGGACTCCAGGTCATTCGTTGTTTCCCCTCCATGGAAAAGGCACCGTCTCGGGTCGCGGCTCCTGAGGTTTTGGAGCTCGTCCATTCCACGAAGAGTTCGTCTCCACTGGGGTCGGAGGCTTCGATGATGATGTTCAGGGAACCATCTTTGGTCACCGACGCTGTAGGGTCGAGTTCGGGGGCCGCTTGCACCTCGACCCTGTCGATAACCGGTGTTCCTCTGCTGTTGGCGATCCTGGTCTGGGCAGGTGCCGGGGGGACGGACATGGCGAAAGGGTGGGGTTCTGTCCTCAGTCCTTGGGCCCCGTCTTGGAGGTCGATCTGTCCCTCTGGACTGACCACTATGGTGTGGGCCGCGGCGGCTCGGTGAAAGAGAAAAGCCTCGGCTGAGGCCAAGAGGCCGGCGCTAGGAGGAAGCGAGGTCGAGCTGTATTCCAAAGAGGAGCAGACCAGGATATGGTATCGGTCATTCACCATCGGTATGTCGTTGGAGACGACCTTTCCCTGGGGGGTGAAAATGAGTGCAAAGTCCTCAAAATCGGCTGGCAACCAGGCATCGGGCTGAACTTCCTCGTCGCTGACCGGTCCGGGGCGTGAGACGCTCGTTCCCCAGTACCCAGGGGCGAGGATGGCGTCGGGAAAGTCGTTGCTCCAGTCGCGGACCCTCGACAACCTCCCTTTGGAGTGACCCTGCAGGATGTAGAGGGATTGGCTGTGAGGTCCGGCACCCTTGGGCAAACAAGCCGCAACCGGGGTGCCTTGCGCTAAGGCTTGGGCCCTGGCGGCACGAAGTTCGGAGACGAGGTTCAGGGCCAGGGATTGACTGTTGCTTCGCCCGTTTTCGCTTCCGTGGCGACCCACGAGCATCAGCATGATAATGGACAAGATGGCGATCGCCGACATGACCTCTAAAAGACTGAAGCCCCGGTTGAATCTGGCGGTCGGTGTGTTCATTGTGGCTTTCCTACTTTGGTGTATAGGGTTTTGAACCTGTCTGGATTGGGATTGTAGATACTGCGCGCGATGGGTACACGGTCGAACTCTGAGACGTCCATCTCCGCATGGAGAACATACTCGGCGAGAGGATCGTCGAAGGTTCCGTGGATGCCGCGACTGGTAATTTTCAGGATCCAGGTAGGACCGTCGGCAAAGGACATATCGACCTCGACGAGATAGACTCCGACTGGGTTTCCAGCCGTATCGCTCAAGGTCTCAGAATATTGGAAGTTCCTCTGCTGCATGCCAGCCAGAGGTGGAAAACTATGGCGTTTCGATAACTTGGCCCGGGCGTCTTCGAGGCCAGCCTCAGCCAAGGCTCTAGCCTGAAGCTGAAAGAGCGACATTTTGGCTGCTCGACTCTGGGCCTCGCGCTGGCTCAAAAAGCCCATCCCAAGGACTAGCATCACGGTGCTCAATAAGAGGACAAAGACGAGAGCGAAGCCTCGTTTCGGTATTGCTCTCACCATCGGGTCACCACGAAATTCAGCTTGGGATCAGGGCCGCTGTCCTCAGACGCGATCTCGACTTGGATTTTGAACATGCCCGACGCTGTGTGCTCGAAGTCGATAGATCTGGCTTCGATCAAGGGCAGCGTTGTGCCATCCACTCTCGTTTGAGTCAGCATGGAGTTGTTGATAGAGAGACCTGCCGTTCCCAGATAGGCCGAATCCTTGGGGTCCCAGCCGTATCGTGGAGAGGGAAGGGGCCACTCGAGTCGGGCTGGGTTTGGGCCGGCCACGATGTGTTCGGGCAGAAACC
>CAZVVF010000303.1:0-5598 GCA_964630575.1 uncultured Burkholderiales bacterium
CGCCCTGAAGGCCCGGAATCGGCCCGACTGCTCGTTCCACTCCTGTTCACCCTGCGCCAGCGCGGCGTGACGGCGGAACTCGACTACGGCTACGATAGCGGGCGCAAGAAGCGCGAAGCAACCCAAGGATATTCGTATCTTGTGACGCTCGATGAATCCAACGCTTTTCGTGGCACAGCCATCCTGCGAGACCTTGACGACAACAGCGAAGAGAAGGTCCCTGTGGCCCGCCTGCGCAACCGAGTGCTCCACGTAGCCGGAGTCAGTAGCGAAGAGGAGCGAGACGGCTCCAAGAGCGGCCGAAAGAAACTTCGCAGGGGCCGAAAGCGCTCCGACGACGACCGCTCTAAGACAGAGGACAGCAAACGAAAATCCGAGGACGACAACAGCTCTGAACCTCGCAGTTCACGCCGTTCTCGCCTCAAGAGCCGACGAAACAGGGAAGCCCCGGAAAGAGAGGCGGCTCCCGACAAAGAGTCCGCCAACGAGACAGCCGCCGACGCGGCAGCTTCGAACTCCAGCGCTCCCAGAAACAGCCGAAGCCGGCGCGGATCACGGGACTCCGGCCGAGACAAAGAGTCGGGCAGGGACAAGGATTCCAGCCGAGACCGAGACTCGAGCAAAGACCGCGAGTCGAACAAGGAGCGGGAGTCCAGCCGAAGAGAGAGACGCCCTCGCCCTTCTAAGAAGGAGAGTGAGCCGGAACTGGGCAAGGCGATCGTTCCCGTTCTCGGCATCGGTGGCGGCTCGCGCCCAACACCCGCCAAGTCGGTCAGCAAAGAAAAATCGGCCAAGAAGAAGACTGCCGTGACAGCCCCTCCGCCATCGGCCGCGTCAGGTGGCGGACTCAATTGGTCCATCATGCCCGGAAAGGAAGGGGTCTAAATTTTGGATAAATCAATATCGCGCGCGACAGAACTCGCTCGCATCGGACGAGAAAACGATCTCGCGGAACTGGAATACGAGGACTCGGAAGTCAAGATCCATCTGACCTTCGAGGCTCCCCCAGCGGCGAACTCAAACGTCGACTCAGCCCTGTTGGCCGCAGCCTTGTCCGCCAATAGCGGTCCTCCAAGCAATACCGCCGGGAGGGCTCCAGAAGCGACGATCACGACCAAGCCCACAAGTCAGGGCGAAACGATCAACTCGCCCCTAGCGGGCGTCTTTTACCACGCGCCGCGACCCGACGCGGACCCGTTTGTAAAAGAATCAGACCAAGTTACCGCTGGTCAACCGCTGTGCATCGTAGAGGCTATGAAGCTGATGAACGAGATCACGGCGGAGCGGGCTTGCAAAATCAAGAAGATCTTGGTAGAAAATGCCGAGGCCGTTGAAGAGGGACAACCCCTTTTCATAATTGAGTAGATCACTTCGTACCTTATTAGCGCAGGGCACGGCTGGGGAATTGTGCAGTTTAAAGAGCCCATGAAAATATGTCTTTCAAAGAACTTCTAGCCACTCAAAGACGAATCTTTGGCTTTGTCCTGCCCTATTGGAAAATCGCCGTAACGGCGCTTTTTTTCACGGTATTCGTGGCTCTTGCCAGGCTGTTCCAGGCAAAGTTCTTTGGCTGGCTGTTTGAGCTTCTGGGCCCCGAGAATCCACCCGGAGCCCCAAAGCCCGCAGAGAGCGCGATCGAGTCTGCCAACCCGCTCGCGAGCCTGCTCCCCAAACTGGACTTCCAGTTCACGATGATCGATCGAGACAAACCGCTGTGGAGTCTCAAGTTGATCATCGCGACCTACCTGGTCCTGCTGGTAGCCCGTGGCCTCGGTTCATTCTGTCAAAAATACCTTACCGAGCAGGCAGCCCAATCGGCGGTGCGCGACCTTCGCGGTGAGACTTTTCGACATCTGCAGAGCCTATCTATGCAGTTCTTTGAGTCGATGAGACTCGGAGAGATCCAGAGTCGGTGCACATCCGACGTGATAGCCGCCACCTCCATCTACGCCTGCTTGTTCGATTTTCTCAAGAACTCCATTATCGTTCTCGGCGCCCTGGCCTACATGGTCTATTTTGACTGGAGGCTCACCCTCCTCATCTTCATACTCGCCCCCTTCATCGGCATCGCCGTGGGCAAGTTCGGCAGAAGAATGGGAGAAGAGACGGAGCGGCTGCAGTCTAGAGTGGCCGACTTGAGCGCTATCATCATCGAGAATACGAGTAGCCAGAAAGTCGTCAAGGCCTACCATCGAGAAGATTACGAGGTCGCGAGATTCGAGAGCGTCAACCGAGAAAACTTTCGTACCCAGATGAAACTGGCCCAAGTTTCGGCCACCCAAACTCCGGTCGTCGAGTTCATCTCGGTTCTCGGAATCGTAGCGATCGTCTACTTCGGGGCCTCGCAGATTCTGGCTGGAAACGCCACTCTCGACGGCATGATCGTCTACTGGGGCCTCATGGGAATGATCATCCAACCGGTCACAGCGGTGTCGGGCTTTTACTCCAGCTTTCAAGCCTCCTCGGCTGCGGCCCGACGAGTCTTCAGCGTTTTGGACCGAGTCCCCCAAGTCTTAGACAAGCCTGATGCCGTGCCGCTGCCCCCTGTCCAGGGCGAGATAGAATTCCAAGACGTCCACTTCTCATACGATGAGGAGAAAGAGATCTTGCGCGGCATAGACCTCAAGGTGAAAGCCGGAGAGGTTGTGGCCATCGTGGGAACCAACGGAGCGGGGAAAACGACTTTCGTCAATCTCGTCCCCCGCTTCTACGATCCATCCCGAGGCACCGTCAAGATCGACGGCCACGACCTGCGAGACGTGACCCTAGGGTCACTTCGAACTCAGGTAGGGACCGTGATCCAGGAATCGGTTCTGTTCGCGGGCACTATCGCCAGCAACATCTCCTGTGGCCGAGATGACTACACTCACGAGGAGATTGTGGAAGCGGCCAAGTTGGCCAACGCCGACGAGTTCATCACCCGCATGCCCAACGGGTACGACACCGATATCGGCGAGCGTGGAGTCCGGCTCTCGGGCGGACAACGCCAGAGGATCGCCATTGCGCGGGCCCTTTTGAGAGACCCGAAAATCCTCATACTCGACGAGTTCACCTCTGGTATCGACACCGAATCGGAGAACTTGATCACAGAGGCCATCGAGAGAATCATGCGCGGCAGAACATCTCTGGTCATCGCCCACCGTCTCAATACCATCCGTCACGCTGACCGAATCATCGTGCTGGATGCTGGAAAGATCGTGGAAGAGGGCACCCACGACAAACTCTTTGACAATAACGGACTTTACACTAAGCTTTACGAAGCACAACTCCGTGCTCCGGTTGGGCTTCTCGAGCAAGAAAGAAAGGGCGCTTAAGCGCGAACACCATGATACCGATCCTACAACTCAAAACCCAGTATTCCGAAATCCAAAATGAGATAGAGGATGCTGTCCTCAGTGCCCTGAGAAGCACAGCCTATATCAACGGTCCCCAAGTCGGGAAATTCGAGAAAGAATTCGCAGATTGGCACGGAGTCGATGCCGCCGTGGGAGTGGGCTCTGGAACAGAAGCCCTGCACCTAGCCGTACGCGCCCTCGGCCTCGGGCCCGATGACGAAGTCATCTGCCCAGCCTTTACCTTTATCGCTTCCGCCGGAGCCATCGCGCTCGCTGGCGCCAAACCCGTTTTCTGCGATATCGACCCCACCTTCTTCAACATCGATCCCGAAGATCTCAAGAAGCGAATAACCCCGCAGACCAAAGCCATTGTGGTGGTCCATCTTTTTGGACACCCAGCCCCAATGGACGAGATCTTGGCCTTGGCCAAAGAGCACGACCTCGCCATCATCGAGGATTGTGCCCAGGCAACCGGTGCCGAATACAAGGGCAAGAAGGTCGGGACGATGGGCGACTTTGGTTGCTTTAGCTTCTTCCCTAGCAAAAACTTAGGCGGGATCGGCGACGGTGGAATGGTCTTGGCCAACACCCCCGAGAAGATCGCTCAGATCAAGGTCCTCAAAAGCCACGGCTCCAAGGTCAAGTACTACCACGAGACCTTAGGTATGAATAGTCGCCTAGACAGCATCCAAGCCGCCGCCTTGAGCGTCAAGCTCAAACACCTCAGCCGATGGAACGATGAACGACGCCGCGTCGCCGCGCGCTACCGAGAAAATCTCGAAGGCCACATCCAACTCCCATCCGAGCAGGGAGATTGTCGTCACGTTTACCACCAATTTACCACCCGAGTTCCCCAGAGAGACACTTTCAAGAGCTTCCTTGAGGGCCAGGGCGTCGGGTCCATGATCTACTACCCCGTCTCCCTGCATCAACAGAAAGCTTTTGCGGACCTGGGCTACGACGACCAAGACTTTCCAGTCACGCGACAAGCTCAGGATGAGGTCCTCTCGTTACCGATGTTTCCTGAACTGACCAACGAGCAGGTCGATCTGATTTGCGAGAAGGTTAAATCCTTTCTCTCTAGCAACGCTACAGTGTCTGCCTAGATTTCAATTATGCTCAGTCGATTCGGCAAAAAAATGCGAGGTCTACTCCAGCGGGAGATCAACCTTGAGCGACGGGTATCAGAGGCTCGAGCAGAGCGAGAGCCTCTGACCCTTAGCGACGAGGAACTCCTAGCTCAATTTCGACCTACCAGCCAGGATCTTGAGGAAGCCATGAGGGCTGCTCGAAAGGGGCGGTTTAAGGCCGCTCAGGAGAAACTCTCTGGGCATATTGTCGGACGCTCCAAGCCTCGCTTCTTCCTTCACGCCTCCCAACGAGAAAAGCTCGTGCCCCAACTCAATCAGGAGTCGTTGTCAGTCCGAAAGACGATCCTGATGGCTGAGGAAGCCAAGAACCGCACCTTCTATGCTCTGGGTCTAGAGAAATCGTTTCCAAACGCCATCGACTGGTTCACCGATTTTGGTGACAAGTCGTGGATTTTCGGTGCGGACTCCGATCTCAGAGACGTGCTCAAGCGGCCCAATGAGCAGAGCGGTGACACCGCGATGGGCCCTGTTGAGGCAACCTGGGCCTTCAACAGCCACGGCCACTTCGTGGACATGGGAAGGACCTACTGGTTGACCGGTTGGGAATCCCTAGTGAGCGAATTCATCGTGCAAGCTGTGGATTGGCTAGAGCGGAACCCAGCACTCTTCGGGATCAACTGGATAGACCCAACCAGCATAGCGACCCGAACCGTCAACTGGACACTGGCGCTCAACCTGTTCACGGCCTCAGACCAAATGCAGTCACAAGCTGTGGCTCGAATGCTCAAAGCCTTAGTCACTCACGGGGCCATCATGGCCGATATGCTCGAAGAGCCCAAAGAGTTTGCCGGGCCCACGGAGCTCTTGGCGGTCTCGTCGGCTCTGAACATTCTCTCTCTGTTTCTCCCCGAACTCAAATCCGCCCAGCGTTGGTACGACCTCACCGCCGTGTCTTTACCCAAGCGAGCTTGGGAGGCCATGGGGCGAGATGGCTTTCATCTCAGCGGCTCGGCCGCCAAACACCGGGAGCTGCTGGAATGGCTTCTGCTTCCTGAAATTCTACACCGACTGAACGGTCTACCCTCCCCCAAAGGCCTGCGTGAAGCGGCAGAAACGGCCTGCGAGGCACTAGCCCTGCTCACGCCTCCGGACCGGATCGCCGTGGACATCGG
>CAZVVF010000304.1:0-5575 GCA_964630575.1 uncultured Burkholderiales bacterium
GGTCACGTGTGACCGAGCCTGGGCTTGGCCAGAAGCATGGCTCAGGCCCTCAGTATGGCGCCCCAAACGGTAGCCCAGTCTCTGGAGGGCTTGGTCGTTGCGTCATGGCTGTTTGAGGATGCAGGATTCGAAACCTCGCCGCGGTGGAATGAGGCTCGAACAGATACCATCCAAGCGATTCAATTGGGCAGTGTTGAGGGGCAGAGAGCTTTTTGCAAATCGGTTCAGTCCCTCGGCTTAGTGGACGCACGGGCGACCCCCGAGTCGGTCGTGCAGCCTGGCTACCGCGACCCTATCTTGATGGCTGGTGGAACGTTTATTCAAGGGTCTTCGGCCGAGCTTTCAGCCGACGGGCCGGAGCGTCCGCCCTATGTGTGTTATCTGCAGGGCGGTACTTCCCGTATGCACGTGGAGGTGGCGGCTCTCAAGGCTTTGGAAGCGCTTAGGAAAATAGAATGCCATCATTAAACGATTTGAATTTGTCTTCGGTATCCAGGATCGGTGTCTTCGACAGTGGGCTGGGTGGACTCACCGTCCTCAAGGAGTTGCTGGAGCACCATCCAGGGCTCGATTACATATACTTCGGAGACACGGCCCACGTGCCTTATGGTTCTCGAGAAGCCGAGGATGTCGTAGGGTTGGTCGTCGAGATCGCTCGCTATCTGGTATCAGAGGGTTGTGAGGCTTTGATTTTGGCTTGCAACACCTCATCGGCACTGGCGCTCTCGTCGCTGCGAGCAACCTTCGATGTACCCATCCTGGGAGTTATCCGCACGGCTTCGCTGGAAGCGGCGAGGGTTACAAAGAGCACTGTGGCGGTTCTCGCCAACCCTCTTACCGCACACTCGGGTGTCTACGGTCGGAGCATCGCTACCGAATCTCAGATCCTCGGTCGCGAGGAACCGAGTGTCGTGGAAATAGGCTGCCCCGATCTGGTGGCGATTGTGGAAAACGACAGACTTCATACGGAAGAAGCGAGAAGAATTTTGCAGGGCTATGCCGACCGAATTGAAGAGGCTGGAGCCGACACTCTGGTGCTAGGGTGCACTCACTACCCCCTCCTGTTGCCTGTTCTCAAAAGCCAGCTCTCAACGGAGGTGACGATCGTAAATCCTGCGAGCTTGATTCCCAGGTACCTCGAAAGCTCTAAGGCCGCCAAACCCGGCGATCGAAAATTTCGAGTCAGCGGGGTGTCCAGTCATTTTGATGCTCCGGCGAGTAGGATTTTGGGTCAACCGGTTCAGTCGGAGACGGTCACTCTGGCTAGGGCCGTCTATTTTCACTGAGCCGGCGAGTCTCTTCGGGGGAGCTCGGTACTTCGGAAGAGTTGGGAAAGTACCATCGATAAGCCGCGCATTGAGCTTGATAGCGGGTGTGGCCTTCAAAGAGTCGAGGCTTGCCCGACTCGTCTTTGAGGGGGGTGTTTCTTACCTCCAGCCAGGCGACCCAACTGCTGTGAAGGGTCTGACTCGCCTTGACGACGACTTTGCTAGAGAGTTTTAGCCCTGCTTTGCGTAACTGAAGCATGTCTGGTCCTTTCAGGGAAACCGACACCCAACAGGTGAGTCAAAAGCCCCCAGTAACTCACCTGCACCCCAGTATAACTGTACTAGCTAGAGAGAGCAAGATTCTGGGAGTACAGTTTGAGATATGGATATTCAGGCGATCCCTTGCACGGTCTATCGAGACCAGAAGCGCGACCCTCTCAAAAGGCGAGCTAGAGTTAGTCGAGATCGCGCTCTCTTAGTAAGGAGCGCTTTGTGATTTTGGCAAACGAACTGACCAGGCGCGGGTCGAGCAGACGGACAATAGCGGGTGACTGCACCATCTCGATCACCGTGCCGTCCAAAATTTGGTAATCCTTTTGTCCGTCGGCGATGACGTAGGGACGTGTCACTTTGGTTCGATTGTGAATAGAAATTTTGGTGTCCATCGGGAGCACTGTCGGTGCGAGCAGAGCTGAGCTAATGGAGTTCGAGGCAACCAGAACCATGGACTCCAGCAGAACGACGGGACCTCCGGCCGACATAGCGTAGGCGGTGGAGCCTGTGCGAGTCGCGATGATGATCCCGTCTCCTACGATCTCTCCGATCGGCTCCCCGTTGATCTCGACCTCCAAAGTCAGAGTGCGATTGCTTCCCCCAATGAGAACCTCGTTCAAGGCATCGACTCGCCAAACTTCCTCACGTCGGTTGAAAACGCTGGCTCGGATCATCGAGCGTTCGTCCATGGTGTAGCGGCCTTCGCAGAGGGCTTCCAAGGCTCGCTCCAGCTGCGGCTCGCTAATCGTGCAAAGGTATCCCACCCGGCCAAAGTTCACACCCATAACTGGGACTTGATGGTTGGCCATAAGGCGAGAGGCGTGGAGCAGGGTCCCATCTCCACCCAGGGCGAGTAGGCAATCTACCTCTTCACCGTCGAGGATCTCTTCCAGGGCGAAAGCCTCACCTCCGAGAGAGCGAAAGACGTCCTTGGCTCGTTCAGCGGCGGCGGTGGCCCCTGGATGATTCTCGCGAGTGGTGATTCCGATCCGTTTGATCTTTTTGGGTTGGTCTGCGCTCATTCGGTCGAGTTAAAGGACTTGCTTTGGTATCCTTCTATGCCTGCGGCGACAGCCTCGATGAGAAAGGCGAGTCCAAAAGAAAAAGGACCGCCTGAGCGGTCCTTTTCCGATTGAAAAAAGGCCTGTGGAGGATAGGGGCTCGCTAGAGCGTTCCGTTCATATCCATTTGGGGCAGGGGAGTAGCCGCATAGGGCTGCGTTACCATCGGATCGGGTGCGACCCGGTCTGCTACGAACAAAAAGTTCCCATCGGGGTGTGAGGGGGCACTGGTCATGTTCTGCTTGCTCGTTGTTTTCATCGTTCCGGTAGCTGGGTCAGCGTAGGTGACTTTGTCGCCCTCTGTCTTCACAATGGTCACGATGTGGCCTCTGCCGGAAGGCGAGAATTCGGGACCGTTGAGAGCCACGATGACCGGAAGTTTTTCCTGGTTGACCTTCTGATCGATGAACGACCACGAATCGGCTGCGATGTTGCCGGCATCACGCCAGTCATAACCCGCCGGGCGGCTCTCATTTTTGAGTGCTTCCAAGAGTTGAAAGCCATAGTGGGAGTCGATGTCTTGGTCGGTGAGGTTTCCACCAGTAAGAGAGTTGAGACACATAGCCACGCTGGTTTGACCGCAGGAAACACCGTTGCTCTGAGCGAGCGGACTGACCGATGCGCCGGGTCCAGAAATACTCTGGCTACGCCCGGAGATACTAGAGAGATTGAAGTGGCTCATGGTGTTGAGCTTGTTCATAGCAGCGCTTTTGGAACCGAATTCCTTCTTTTGCTTGGGCTCGGAGTGTCCAGCCATAAGCTTATTGAAAGCAGCGGAATTGATCTGGGGACCCTGTTCGATGCGTCTTTCAATCTGGCGAATTCTATTCTCTACGTTATCTATCTTGCTCAAGATACACTCTCCTTACCGACAGTATAGCCCATGACCGATGGGCTTGTCTCAGAACGTGCTGTAAAAAAGTTGTTACAAGAAGATGAACATCTTGAACCTTGGGCGAACGCCACAGCGGTGAGGGCTTCCGATCGATTCTTCCTTAAGCTAGGCGACCTGTTCTTGGTATGGCTAGGTCTCCTTCTCGGTGTACTCCTACGAACAGATTTCAATTGGGCGACAACGTTGTCCTATTTGGACCAACAAACTTGGTTCTTCCTGTCCCTCTCCGGGGCTGTCGTCTTTGTCTTCTGGCTGCGTGGGCTCTACTCGCGTGACTGGCGTTACGTCAATATTGGCGATGCCATCGACCTCGCCGCCACACTGCTGATCGTCCTGGTTCCGTTTGAGTTGATGACGCTGACCTCGATCGGGGCGGCCTTTCCGAGAACCGGATTGCTCATCGCCTATTTCCCCATGCTCTTTTTGGTGGCCGGGTTGCGCGTGTTGATCCGAGTGTCCCTGGAGAGGAGAGGGCGTGCTGATGATGGGGTACGGTACCTGATCGTTGGCTCCGATGATGCCGCAGAACTGGCTGTTCGCGAACTCAGCAGATCGGGGGGCAAGGCAGTCGGCCTGGTCTCCGTCTTACCCCAGCAATCCTCGCTCTCGATTCGGGGGTGTCCCCACCTAGGTCATTTTGAACAACTCCCAGACATCGTGGAGGCCCACAACGCGGGAGGCCTTATCCTGGCGGGGCTAGGCCCCGCGCAGAACACCAAGATCGTCAACATGGCCTCCGATCTCGGCCTACTCCTTCGAACTCTTCCTGCGGTCTCGGAGGTGCTCAAGGGAAAACTCGAGATCAACACGATCCGCCCCCTGCAACTCGAAGACCTCCTAGAGAGAGACCCAGTGACGTTCGACCGCGACCTCGTTGGTCAATATCTGGGTGGGAAAGTCGTCTTGGTCACAGGTGCCGGAGGCTCTATCGGTTCTGAGATCGTGCGTCAGATTCTGCCTCTCGAACCCAAGAAGGTCATCATGCTCGGGCGGGGAGAGAACTCCATTCACGAGATCCTAACCGAGCTCCGGCAAAAATTCGCCGATGTGATCGCCGACAAGCGACTGAGTCTGGTCCCTGTCATCGCCGATATTCGAGACAGACGCTCGCTGCAGAGTGTCTTTGAGACGCACCGCCCAACCGTGGTGTTTCACGCGGCCGCCCACAAACATGTACCGTTGATGGAGGCTCAGCCGGTGGAGGCTTGTGCCAACAACATTTTTGGAACGCTCAATCTCATGGACCTCTGCCGAGATCACGGCGTGAAACACCTGGTGGCCCTCTCCACCGACAAAGCGGTCGACCCCAGCTCGGTGATGGGGGCAACGAAGCGGGTCACCGAACTCTTGATTCACACCAGCGCTCAACCCGGATTCAGCGCCGTGAGATTCGGCAATGTTTTAGGCTCTCGCGGGAGCGTGGTCCCAACTCTGCAGAAGCAGATCGAGCGGGGAGGGCCGGTCACGATCACCTCTCCGGAGATGAGTCGCTACTTTATGACGATCCCCGAGGCCGTCGCTCTCGTGCTTGGGGCTGGTGCCAGCGCCACGGGTGGCGAGATCTACGTTCTGGAGATGGGACATCCGGTTAAGATAGTGGACCTTGCTGAGAACCTCATTCGACTCTCCGGGCTCGTTCCTCACCGAGACATCGGGCTCGTCTTTTGCGGAGTGCGACCAGGAGAGAAGCTCCACGAGGAACTTTTCTACGCTCAAGAAGGCAGTACTCCGTCTGGGCTGCACGGCATGGTTCGTGTGACCCCGCAGGCCCTGAGCCAAGATTGGCCCGGCCAGAAGCTTGTAGCCCTGAAGGCCGCTGTAGAGGCCGGGGACAGCGAAGCGACTCGGACCTGTCTGTTCGCTCTGCTGGACTGAGTCATTCCCAGCGAAACACCGCGCCAGATCCATGGTTTCTCATGAGCAGGGCTGGCCAGGACCTTCCTGGGCCTTAAGAGAAGGCACATCCATGACAGCTAACGGAGGTCTACATTGAGAGTTTTTGAGAGCAAGCGCGCGCGTTTGAGCATCGCTTGCATCTGTTTTTTATCGGTCCTAGCGATGATGCTAGCCGACCACCG
>CAZVVF010000305.1:0-5565 GCA_964630575.1 uncultured Burkholderiales bacterium
CGGGAGATCGCGCACTTTTCTCGCCATCCTGAGGACGCTCTCTTCGTCAGTCTTGCGTCCGATATCCTGGAGGTCGAGCCATTCGAGGGTCATGTCCGGGCTCTCTTGGGTCAGGGGCCATTCGGGGTCAGCGACCAAGAGGAACCGGAGATCGTAGTGAGAGTGCAAAGGTTCTTGCTTGCGCTCGGGAATGGTGTGAATGTCGAGGTCGAGAGGAATCCTGTCCGCCCCTTCTTTGGGCCAGGTTCGTAGGGCCTCCATCGGCAGTCCGGTCTCTTCGTGGGTCTCGCGTTTGGCGACGTCCAACAAGTCTGAGCTACCGTCGGCGTGCCCGCCTGGCTGTAGCCAACGCTTGAGGAAGGGATGGAACAGGAGCAGAACCTTGTCGGCCTTGGGGTTCACTATGAACGCTGAGCCTGTGCAGTGTCCGGCCAAGTGCGTGCGTTCGCAACACTCAGGCGTGCTGGTGACAAACTCCCGGTAGCGATTGAACTCAGGATTCGTTCCCGCGTCCCAGAAGCGAGCGTAGTTTTCGAGGTCTCTGAGAATCAAGACTGGTTCACACTCGTTATTCTGAGGTAGAGCTCCTCGAGTCCGAGGCTCTCTTCGGCGAATTCCAACAAACGGAAGCCCTCCTTAAAAAGGGACTCATGAACCTCTTCGGCGACTTCGTCTCCGCCTTTGAAGATGACCATAAGGTGATCGCCATGATAGGTGACCTCGGAGACCTTGGGGTGAGATTCCAAGAAGGTGCGGATCCGCTCCAACTCATCGACCTCTCGCACCCGAATCTTCCAGCGCATGGAGCCCCGCAGTCGGTGCATGAGGTCTTTGGTCGCCCCGAAAGCCAGCAGACGGCCACTGTCGATGACCGCGATTTTGTTGGACAGGTCGGCCAAGTCTTCGAGCACGTGTGAACTCACGATGATGGCTTTGCCTTTGCGCTGGAGTTCGCGAAGGATGTCTCGCAGATGTACCCTGGCCCGAGGGTCGAGACCGGCGGCAGGTTCGTCTAGCAGAAGAATAGGCGGGTCGTGCATGAGGAGTCTGGCCAGCGCGAGTCGTTGGCTCTGACCACGGGAGAGGCCTTTGACCGGCCGACTCGCCAGTTCCGAGAGTCCGGTGGTGGCGAGCGCCTCCGTTTTGGCGAACTCTCTCATGTCGGGAGCGACCAGGTAGGCCCGCGCGAAAAACTCCATGTACTCGTCTACGGTGAGGTCGTCATAGGTGCCAATGAAGTCGGGCATGTAACCCATTTTGCGTCGAGTGTGCTCAATGTCTTCAAGGGGCTTCCCGTCGACCTCAGCGGAGCCGGAGGTGGGTTTTATGATGGTCGCGAGAATTCGCAGAGCCGTGGTTTTACCGGCACCGTTTGGGCCCAGAAAGCCGAGGATGTCCCCGGGATAAAGTTCCAGGCTCAGCCCATCGAGGGCTTGGATATCATCGTAGGTCTTGCTCAGGTTCAACACCCGGAGCAGGGGCTTGTCATCGCGTCCCCCCGGATCGTCCTCGGGTCGTGGACGGGAGGGACCCGGCACAATATCGTCCTCGGGTCGAGGGCGATCCGGGCCCGGCACAATATCGTCTTCGGGTCGAGGGCGGGAGACGCCGTGGTCTGTCATCAGACGTAATCCATCATGCTCGTAGGGTTATTCTTGATGCTCTCCCACACTTCGGAGTCTCGACGGCAGCGATGGAAGAGGTCGACCAGGGCCGATTGCTTGGGTGTTGGTACTCCAAGTCGCTCTCCTTCTTTGGCCACCGCTCCGTTGAGGTTGTCGATCTCGGTCGGTCGGCTCGGGTCTTCGAGGTCTAGAAAGAGCGAAGGTAGCTTGTCGCCTCGGGCTTTTTTGAGGCGGGCTGCTATGATCGGGCTGACCAGGCTCAAGGGGAGCCTCTCAACGGCTGTCGAGAGGATCTTGACTGGGAAGCTCGGCAGGTCCATGCGTCGTACGCCAAGCGCACGGCCCACCGCGATTGCTTCCCGAGCCAACTCGAGTTCCGTCCTCATCAACTGGGGGTTGCCGGCGAGGCGCTGAGGGGAGAGTCCAGTGATGGCCCCGGTGGCGTTGCCAAGTTGATTCAACAAGAGTTTAGACCATTTGAGGTCAACACCGCGTTCGAGCCGAATCAAGGGGATCTTGACCTTGCGTAGGTCAGAGGGGATCCCCTCGGGTCGGGTCAGGTTCCAGGGAGCGATGGCCAAGCCACCCTTGCTGGAGGGAGTGAGTTTACCCGGTCCTTCCATTCCCACCGCGCGCGTGGTCGTGAGGGCCCAGAGTTTATGGTCAGGAAACGTCTTGAGGTAAAACTCCTCGGTTCCCCAACCGTTTTGAAAACTCACCAAATGCTCGAACTCAACCCCCGATTGGGCCAAGTCCTCAAGAGCCGATTGAACAGCGAATGTCTTCACGGTCACAATAACCGTATCGAAGCGCGACCCTCGCAGCTCTTCTAGAGAGGTGGAGAAGGGCACGTCGATAGGGGAGGACCCGTTGAGAACGATCCCGCCTTGTTTTTTGATTTCCTCAGCGACGCGAGGACGTCCGTGGAGTTGAACCTGGCAGTCGCTTGAAAAAAGAAGCGCCCCCAGCCATTGGCCGATGGCGCCCGCTCCGAAGATGAGAGTAGACAAGACGTTACACCCGTTTCAGATACTCACCACTTCGGGTGTCGATCTGAAGGATGTCACCCTCTTCTACGAAGAGAGGAACGGTCACGATCGCACCCGTTTCGACTGTTGCAGGCTTGGAGCCGCCCTGGGCCGTGTCGCCTTTGAGGCCGGGGTCTGTTTGGGTTACCTTGAGTTCCACGAAATTGGGCATCTCGACTTCGAGAATCTTCTCTTCGTGAAAGACGATCTGAACATCCATAGAGTCTTTGAGCCACTTGAGTCCGTCGCCGATCAACTCGGAGCTGATCTGCACTTGGTCGTAGGACTCGTTGTTCATGAACACATATTCGTCGTCGGACGCGTACAGGAACTGATAGGGTTTTCTTTCGACGATAGCTCGCTTTACTTTTTCACCGCCGCGAAAGGTTTTTTCCACGGAGGTTCCTTTGGCTAGGTTTTTGAGCTTGGAGCGAACAAAGGCGGCACCTTTGCCTGGTTTGACGTGCTGAAAATCAACAACTTGCCAAAGCACACCTTCGAGCTCGATGGTGATGCCTGTTTTGAAGTCGTTCACGGAGATCATGAAGAGTATCCTCTTTTTCTTTTATGCATTGGTTTTATTCTTTGGGAGCAGCACTGTCGTAGGTCGGTATGACTTGGACGTCATAAGCGCCCCCCGGGATCGCACCCTTTAGACGGTGTCTGTAGTTTTCTGTAATGGACCATTGACCGTCCGGCTTGATGTCGGCGTGATGGAGCGTTTTGTTGATCCATTGCTTTCCATCGGGCCCGACGACGATGAGTTGAGCTTTAATATTTGTAGCGTCCGCGTAGCCTTGGTTTTGCAGCGTGGCTGAGATGACGACATCACCGGTGTAGTTGTTGGGGTTGGCGTCAGCACCCAGGACCACGAGCTCTGCCTTGAGTGGCGGCGCGGTCTTCTTGATTTCATCTTCCTCAAGGTCGGTGGAACGGTCTTTCATGTCCGCTTCGCGGTCATCTTTCCCGTCGATCTTTTGAGGTGTCGTGTCGGAGACGTCGGAGTCTTCGTCTTTCCTCGATTGAGTCATGTCCAGAGCATCGTCGGCAACAGGACCGGTCTCATCGGAGGGGTCAACGGTGGAGTCGGAGGTATCCTCGTCACTCGGGTCAGTGTCCTCGATGGCATCGGCCTTGGCCTTGCGCTCGGCTCGGGCTTTTTCCACTCGGGCTTTCCAAGCCGCATCGCGCTTTTCTTGTTCGGCTTGCCTCGCCGCGACCACCTCAGCGGCGGCTTTTTCGTCTGACTCTGTGACGAAGCGAGCTTTGACCACGTCGACGACGCCAGTGGCTCGGTTGTAGATCACATTGTAGCCGACGACTTCTGCCAGCCCTTTGGCGGGGACGTAGAGCCTTCCGGCGCGCAAGATTCCAGAGAGTTCTCTGGAACGACCGCCTTGGACGATGGTAATGGTTTCGCTGTTCTCACTGAGTTGGGGAGAATTTCCTTCTCCAACCGTGACAGTTGTACCGTCCACATCCCACGTGGTCTTGACGGCTTTCAGAAAGCCATCGACCGGTACGTAGGTGGTTCCGCCAATGAAATAGGCGTCTTTGAAAGGGCGGTTTCGAACGTAGAGTTCATCAGCTTGAGCTGGTCCTACCCCTGAGCCGCAGAGCGCGGCTACCGTAAAGGCACCGCAAATAAATCTTTTTAACATACAGCCTCCCATTTTCAGCTACCGGCCCGTTCTCTCCCTCTCAACTGACCTCCTGGTCAGTCGTGGGCCGGTTCGGAAATAACCTCATTGGAAGGTCCCTCTCACAAGGTGTGGAGGCTGGGCTCTCAAGGTTTTTCGGCATAGAGAATCGAGGCGCCCTACTGGAGTTGGAAGGTGGTCTCGCCGACTTGCAGCCAGTCGCCTCGGTGAAGTTCCACGCGTCGGCCGACTCGGTGTTGGTTGACCCAGGTCCCATTGGTCGAGCCTAGGTCTTCCACGTAGACGCAGTTCTCTTCGAGGATGATCTGCGCGTGAAGTCTTGTAACGGTGCGGCGACCACCGAGAACGACATCGCCTTCCTCGCGTCCAATGGTCGTCGTGCCTTGTTCCAGGACGATATCTTTCTTTCCATCAGCCGAGACCAGGCGAAGGGGGCCGGTGGGATCGGATTGGATGGATCGCGTCGTCGTCGGGGGAGGCTCTGGCGAGGATTCTTCTTGGATCTCTCGGGTGGGCTCCGGGGTTTCGCGCACGGCCTTGGGCATGGGAGTTCTGGCTTCTCCGGCTTTGGTGACCGAGAAGCGTGCCAGCATGGGTTGAAAGTCGGGAAACTGATCGTGCACGATCTTGAGTTCGCCGCGCGCTTCCTCGGTCCAACCTTCGACCTCTAGAGCTTCGGCAAGAGCGTGGCGTAGGTCGCAACGCAAGACCGGATCGATACCCTCTCTCTCCAAGGCCTTGCGAAAGAGTTCGCGGGCGGTCATCGGATCGTCGAGCTCCGAGCAGGCTCTGCCCAGGAGCAAGACGCAGGCGATCTGGAGATTGGAATCTGGAAGGATGCGCTGGAGCGAACCGAAGACGTCTCGATGGCGACCTAGAGCCGAGCGAAAGAGGTTGGCAAAGAACACCGCGTGCGGCTCTCCGGGCATCAAGCTCAACAGCTGCTCCAGTGTCTCCACGGCATCTTCGTACTCGTTGTCCAAGGCCAGCGCCGTGGCCAGCAGGATGTTGAGGCCTACCAGATCCGGGAAGAGGCAAAACTGGCTTGTTGGTGTGAGGGGAATGGCCACGTGGAAACTGGGCAGATATCGCACCAGAGTCTTGCCCAACCCCTGCTGAGCCAGCAGTCCGGTCTTGAGGGCCGAGACCGCTTCGCGATACTCGCCGCGGTTGATGCGCAGAGCGCCCAGGGTGAAAAAGGCGTCGGTGAGACCAACCTTGGCATCGCGAGATCCGCCGGTCGCTGCCTTC